>CALHIC010000090.1 GCA_938030845.1 uncultured Oribacterium sp.
ACAAGATAACAATAAATTATAAACAAAACAACAAGAAAAAATGAAAAAGAATCTTTTAAAGCATACACTGTTTATCGCAGTATTATCCACTCTATCCATTACCGCCTGCAGCAGAAAAACGGCAAAGGAAAGTAGCACAGCTAATCCCACGGAAGCCGCAAAACAAAGCGGTTCTGCGAATCCCAGTGACGCAAAGAAAGAAAGCAATAATGCCGATTCCAACGAAACAGAAAAAGAAAGCAGTACTCCGAATCCTACAGAATCCGGAGCAACAAAAGAAAAGGAACAGGCTGAAAACAATTCCGATGCCCCACTCATAGGAGCCTATAACACGAATCTCGTAAGTTTCTCTCTGAAGGATAACCCGGATGCCATGAGTGCCTTTGAAGCGGCATTTCGAAATGGCTATAACTATACCCATTATGAGCCCATCGCCTTGCTGGGCACCCAAGTTGTTTCCGGCACAAACTACCTTTACCTATGTAAGAGTACTTGGACGGATTATCAGGAAAATGTCTCCTTCGTACTTTTACAGATTTATCAGGACCTTTCCGGAAAGTCCGAGGTAATGGGGAGTGCCATCCTCTTCCCCACAGAAGAATCCAGAGAGGAGGGAGAAGATTACATTGACAATACCGGCTCCTATCTCCCGGAAAATATTCCGGCAATCCAAAATGCCTTTGAAGAAGCTGTACCGGATGACGAAAATGCCTACTATATTCCGCTAGCCTATATCGGGAAGCACACTCAAGAGGGCAAGCCCGAAGAAGATGTGATATTTGCCGCCAAGGATCCTAGGGGAACAGATGCTAAGATAAGCTATGAACTCTTTTACATCGCAAAAGATAAAGACGGAAAGGCGAAGCTTATAAAGACGGAGGATGTAGTATTTCCGATTTTTTAATAATTTGAATGCTATAAACATAAAGAGGGCAGAAATAAGTTTTAATAGCCTAGCCGGCCAATCCAAGGAATTTTCTGTCCTCTTCATATAAAATAAAACCTTCCATGCTATGGATTGCTACAGACTATATCCATGGAAAATCTATTATTGTTAGTTCACTTCCTCACTTCAGTTCTATTGATCTGAATTCTTCGCTATTTTCTCATATTCCTCAAGATTTAACTCACGTCGAAGTTCTGCTTTAGTCGGCATATAAGGTAAATATTTTGCCGCAAAAATTTGTTGATTTTCTTCCGGCAAAGTATATTCCACCAATGTATCGCTTTTATCTGCACAGAGAACAAGACCTATTGGCGGGTTATCCCCTTCATTCATCATCTTACGCGTGTAGTAATTGACATACATCTGCATCTGTCCCAAATCCTGATGTGTCAAATCACCAATTTTTAAATCAATTAAAACAAAGCATTTCAAAATATAGTTATAAAATACAAGATCAATGTAAAAATGTCTTCCATCTACATTAAAGTGTTTCTGCCTGGCAACGAAAGAATAACCACGCCCTAATTCCAACAAAAACTTCTGTAAATGATCAATTAATGCCTGCTCCAGTTCAGATTCATAAAAGTGTTCATTACTTGGTAAATCTAAAAACTCAAGAACATAAGGATCCTTAATAATCTTTTCATATTCAGGTTTTGGTTCTAAAGTATCAATCTCTCTAGCGACAGTATCCTTCTCTTTACTAGCCAATATCCTCTGGTAATAAAATGAATTGATTTGGCGATTTAACTGCCGAGAGCTCCACCCCGCTTTAGTTGCCTCCTCCATGTAAAACTCTCGTGCTTTTTCATCAGAAATCTTCATTAGAGACCGATAATGAGTCCAGCTTAATTCAGGACGCAGTGCGTCCTGAATTGGAAACGTAGCATAGAATCTTCGCATATTTCTTAAATTACTCTCATCATAGCCTTTCCCAAATTCCTTTGTCAGCTTTTCTGAGAGAAATTGAAGAAGCTGTTTTCCATAAGCTGCTCTATCATTTTCTCCACAAGACTCATAGATTTTCTTCCCTATATTCCAATACGCATTTACCATCGCAAAATTTACTGCGGCATAAAGTTGCTTTTGAGCTATTATTATAAAATCTCTAACCGTATTATATGTATTATCTGCAACTGCATCATGAGCCGGCACGACAGAATTTATATTATCCATCACTAATCTCCTACGATTTCATAATATTTATACGTAACAATCCATTCTTCATTTTCCAATATGAAAAACGATTTAATTTACGAGGTCAACAACACTCTTTAACCTTCAATAGCATTGATTTCACTACGTCAAAATAACCTTTAGAAAGGATTATATCACCTACATAGCTATCGTCCAAAACTAATTTCAAATCAACTTGCATAATTTAAGGCATAAATTTTCTGTTTGATTCACTGCTGAAAAGACTCAGTAAAATAAGTGAAATGGCTGCACATTCCCGCACAGCCATTTCACCTATTCTTCTCCTCTTAATGAGGCTGTAAAATCAAAATAATAGAGTAATTTTCGGCAATATAGGTCTTAATGAAGGGGTAGTCTGAGCCCGTCGGTACTTACTGAAAGCGAGTGAAGCGAAGCTTGAAGTTAGTACCGCTACGAGGCGAGGCTAGCGAGAGCGTGCCCCATTTATAGACCTACACTGCTTCAGAGCGCTTTCTTATAGTAAGTGCAGTCCTTCCCTTCGCAGAGGCGAGGCTAGTGAAATCGTGCCCCCAATTCAGACCTATACTGCTTATAAAATTTTTTGATTTTTTACATCGCTATCTTTCTGCTCTGCATCCGTCTCCTGCCGATGCTTCACCTTCTCCCACAAAGCCCGAAAAGCCGGCAGGGAGCTTTCAATAGTTTCAAAGGGAATACAGTAGGACAGGCGGAAATAGCCGGGTAGGCCGAAGCCGTCCGTGGGCACCATAATGATATGCACTTCCTCCGCCATCTTCTGGAATGCCTCCGTATCCTCCAGGTGGGATTTCATGAGAAGATAAAAGGCTCCCTCCGGCGGCAGACAGGAAAATCCCATTTCCGTAAGCTCCGTATACAGAAGGCGACGATTTCTGTCATAAAATCCCACATCCACCTTCACTTCCAAACATTCGGAAATAACCTTTTGGAAAAGGGAAGGGGCATTGACAAAGCCCAGGGTTCTTCCGGCAATCGTAGCAGCCCGCATCAGCTTTTCTCCGTCCTCCACGTCTTTTCCTATGGCCAGATAGCCGATTCTCTCTCCCGGGATGGAAAGGGTTTTGGAGAAGGAATAGAGGTAAATGCTGTTGTGGTAAAGGCCGGGCATATAAGGCACGGTTCTGTCGTCATAAACCAGCTCCCGATAAGGCTCATCGCAAATCAGGTAAATGGGATGTCCCACCCTTTCCTCCGCCTCTCTCAGCATCTCCGCCAAGGCCTTCAGCTCTTCTTCCTTATACACCACACCGCTGGGGTTGTTGGGATTATTTAAAATCACCGCCTTGGTTTTTCTGCGAATCAGCCGGTCTGCCATGCCGATATCCAAAGAAAAATTATCTTCTTTCACCGGTACCACGGTAAGCTTTCCCTTGTAGTGGGAAACGTAGGCATTGTACTCCGTAAAATAGGGGGCAAAGCAAAGCACCTCATCCTCTTCGTCCAGAAGACAACGCATCAAAATATTTAAGCCTCCTGCCGCTCCGGCGCAGAGAAGAATCTGCTCCTTCTCATAGGGCAGTTCAAAACGTCTTGTCAGATGTCTTGCAATCTGTTCCCGCACCTCATCATAGCCGGCATTTTTCATATAGCCGTGAATCTCGTGGGGATCCTGATTTTCCAAAAGGCTGATGATGGCATTTTTCACTTCGTAGGGCACAGGAGCCACAGGATTTCCCAGACTGAAATCATAGACATTTTCCTTGCCGTACTTCTCGGCCATTTCCTGTCCCAGTTCAAACATCTTTCGAATGGCGGAATTTCCTTGTAAAAGGGGTTCCATCGTCTTTGCCAGTGCCATAATACCTCCCAAAGAGCATGCTCTTTTTCTTTACTGCGTTTCTTGATTTGCTTTGCAATACTTATATTTATTTCTTTGACTTTGTTCCTGCCCGGCTCTCCTTCTTTTGCCCTTTCAATGCCGCTTCCTTTAAGGCCTTAAAGCTTTCTTCTTCGGAAACCGCATCCGGGTTGTTTCGAAGCATGGTTTTGGTCCACCAATGCATCTTTCCGCTTTCCGCATTGCCGCCGTCTTCCAAAACCGCCAGCTCCTCCTCCATTCTCTCCTTATCCTTTAGCAGGCTTCTAAGAAGAGCGCCGGCGGATTCTTTTAAATTCCCGGCGGATTCCTTCACACTGCTGGCTGCCTGCCCCACGGCGCCTTTGGCGGTATCCGCCGCAAGGCTTGCTGTCCCGATGGTACTGCTTGCCGCCTGACTCACCGTATTTTTTGCTAAAGACATTCCGGACTCCATCACATATTTCACGGCAGCCACATTGCCTTCATTTTGCTGTACGGTTCTGAGCTCTTCCGCTCCCTGCTCCCACTCCTGCTTGGCTTCGCCGATACGGTCATAAAGCTCTCCGATGGAACGCCGCAGGTTCTGTATCTCCTCGGAATTTCTCGCCAGTCTTCCCAGACGCTCCCGAAGCTCCAGAGCCGCGATGACGGAGAATACCACGTCTTCAATGAACAGGGTATAGAGCATGGTGTCAATAATCACAAAGGTAAGATAGCTCCAATCCGCCGGAATGGAGGAAACAAATTTGTGCACCACCTGCATTAAAAAAATCGCCATCAATCCCCATCCTATAGAAGCAAAGAAGCAGATGTAACCGCGAAAATTCAAAGGATTCTGAGAATAATCCCACCAGCGCATATGAAAGATATGATTCATCAGAAGACCGGTGATGAGTTCCAATGCCGTTCCGCCGAAAAATCCAAGCAAAAAAAGATAGAGGAGATGCCCCTCATGCCCATGAGCGAAGAAGACCAAAAGGCAGGATCCCACACCGTACAAGGGAATCCATGGTCCATGGCAAAATCCTCTATTCTGTAAATGGCCGGATTTCAGAGAGCAGTAAGAAGACTCGAAGCACCAACCCAGGATGCAATACAGCATAAAGAAGGTCAGCCACTGTAAAATTGTGTATCCTCTCATAAAAACTCCCTTGCTTTAAAAATCATTTTTAGCTATTTTATCGCAGTTTTTCATTATTGTCGAGTTTTTTGGCGTTTTTCGGAATATATGTTCTGAAATAAAGCGCTAAATTCAAAAGTGTAGGTTTCAGGATACATGTCATAAGCTATATGATCCAAGCTTTGAGTATGGAAATCTCTTAGAAAGCCGGAATTTAATCCTAAATCTTAGATTTACCATCTTTTCTTGCAAAGACTGTAAAGGGATTTTCTTCCCAAAAGAACGCAAACTGCCACGGAAAATCCCAGCAAAAACAGGAAGAAAAGAATCTGAACCGGCAAAGCCCGCTCATGATGTAGGAAATAGCTGTAGCCTCCCATCTTTAGGAACAAGTCCCGGAAAGGGCGATGAAAAAGATAAATCACCAAAGAATATTTTCCCCAACGAGAAAGCTGCTTTTCCAATATTGTCTTCCGAAAAGGACTTTTCCCGAGAAAAGATAGCATCCAATAAGAAAAATAGGAAACGCCCAAAGCAAATGGAATGTAAAAAACGCGAAGCAGAATAGGAAAACTTTGAAAAAAGGGAAGAATCTCCTCCTTACTCACCCTCCTGTACCAGACTCCATAGAAAATACGAGTATAGTTTTTTAAAGCGGGAAAAAACAGAAGAAAAAAGAGAAAACAAACCCCGGCTATAAGGGCAAGGTCCGTCCTTTTTTTCTTCAGGGAAAAAGAGGATTGGGATAGGAGCATCCCGAAATAGAAAAAGGGAGCAAAACCAAAGACCCGATCCAGTGCCAGGAAATCCACAAATCTCCTGTTTTGATCCAGATATCCTGCGAACAAAGAAAGGAAAATCAGAAGGAGAAGATAACATTTTTCTTTCCTATCCTCCGGATTTCCCCCCTTTCCGATATAGACCTTGTTTCGCTTAAAAAAACAAAGAGGAAGGCAGGCGAACTGCCAAAAGAAAAGTCCCAAAAGGTACCAGGGAGTAGAGGATTCATGGAGATAATCCGGAAAGCTCCCCTGCCCCCCGTAGCAAAAAACATCAAAGGGGTACAGCAGAGTTTTTAAGAAAAAATAGCAGAGAAAATAATACAGTAAGTTCGAAAAAAGAGAGGAAGCTGCTCTTCCTCTCTTTACAAAGCTTTGTTGGAAAAAATATCCGGACAGGAAGATAAAGGCAGGCATATGAAAGCTGTATATCCCGTAAAAGCTTCGGGAAAACAGTGCCATGCCGCTATCCTTTATCGGCAGAAGAAAATGTCCCAGCACCACAAGGAAAATCAAAAAGCCCTTGTATCGGTCCAATTCCTCAACTCTCTCTCCTACCATACTGCCCTTTCTACTTCTATCTTCCAGTGCTTCTTCTAGTTCCCAACATTTTAGAAGTCACTTTTTCCGGTTCTTTTACTCATGTTAAGCAAAAATCGGTGCTACCGCCTTTGCATACTTCTCTTTTACCGCCTTGGCCTCATCCTTATTCTTTCCTAAGGTGGTGTAGTAAGCCTTAATCTTCGGCTCTGTTCCGGAGGGGCGCACAATAATACTGGAGCCGTCCTCCAAGTGGTAAATCAAAACATTTGCCTTAGGAAGGCCTGTCTTCTCTGTATCCAGATAGTCCACACATTCCTTTACCTTGGTGCCGGCAAAATCCTTAGGGCTTTCCTTTCGTAAGGAATCCATAATGCCCTGCATCTTATCCATGCCGGAAAGTCCCGGGAAGGAGAAGCTGTCCACGGAATTCAGATAATAACCGTGTTGTGCATAAATCTGCTCCAAACGCTCCTTAATGGAAGAGCCATTTTTCCGGTAATAAGCCGCCATCTCGCAAATCAGCATGGAAGCTACCACCGCGTCCTTATCCCGCACTGCAGTGCCGGACAGGTAGCCATAGCTTTCTTCGAAGCCGAAAATGAAGCGATTTTCCTCTCCCTTTTCCTCCAAAAGCTTAATCTGCTCTCCGATCCACTTGAAACCGGTAAGGGTGTGGCGAAGCTCGATGCCGTAATACTCTGCCACCTTATCCGCAAGAGGGGTGCTCACAATGGACTTTACCGCCACCGGTCTTTCCGGAAGGGTACCTTCCTCCTTACGGCCTTTCGCAATATAATCTAAAAGCAAAACCCCCATCTCATTTCCGGACACCAATTCATAGCTTCCGTCCTGACACCGCATGGCGATGCCCACACGGTCCGCATCCGGGTCTGTTGCCAGCATCAGGTCTGCATTTTTCTCCTTTGCCAGAGCAAGTCCCTTCTCCAATGCTGCAAAAATCTCCGGATTTGGATAGGGGCAGGTGGTGAAATAGCCATTAGGATACTCCTGCTCCGGCACAATACTCACGTCCTCGATACCCATTTCCTTAAAAATGCGGGTTACCGGCTCTAAACCGGTACCATTCAAGGGAGAGTAGACCAAGGTCAATCCTGCATCCTTGCAAAGTCCGGGATGCACCTGCTGGGAAAGGACAGACTTATAAAATGCTTCCTTACAATCCTCTCC
>CALHIC010000091.1 GCA_938030845.1 uncultured Oribacterium sp.
TTTTTGTAAAAGTTCAGTAAGATCTCCGGTAAAATCCATTCCCTTTACAATGGGATTCACGGTATATTCGGGCTTTACGGAAAGACTGATATTGTTTTCATTGGGAGAACGCAAATTAATGTAGTTCTGTTCCTCCACTGTATCTTCCGTAATTTGCGAAAGCTTCAGGTAAGACAGAAAGCTTCCGTTAAAACGGGTTCCCATCCCCAGGGACCAGACAATTACCCCCAAAAAGAGGGAAAATAGCAGAATACTCAAACGATAGTATTTTAAATTGCCCTGGGAGCGCATCAAAAGATAAAGCCCCGGTCCCAAAAAAATCAGGCTGGGAAAAAGAATGGCAAAATATAAGGCCAGGGAGGGGAGCTTACTTAAATCGGAAAGATTCATCAGCTCCTCTAAATCCCAGTACTGCTTTAAGCTTTTCTCCGATGCGGATATGGACAGGTTGTCCAAACGGTTTTGCCCATAGAGGGCAAGAAGCAGTCTGCCTACATAGGAGCTGTCTTCCGTGGCATAGCGCTCCACTTCGGATAAGTCATAGCCTAAAACAGCCAATAAGCCGTTCCCCTTGGGAAGCACGGAAAGATAGGGCTGATTTTCCGAAAACAATCCCTCTCTTCCTCCCCTAAAATGTACGGGAGAGCTGAAAACCGATACGGTACTCTCTTGGGCCAAGTCCCCCTCCGTGCCAAGATGCAGAGGTCTTTCCCGAAAATCCAATTCCTTTTCCAGTAAGGCGGAATAATTGTCCCCTAAGGTTTCTCTTCCTCTTGTCCCGGAAAGAGAAAACAAGACCACTCCCCCCTGTTCAATATAGGAATTGATGAAATTTTCCTGTTCCTTGGACAGGGCGGAAAAGGAAATATCCCGAATAATCAATAAATCCAAAAGAGAAAGCACCGACTCTTCCTTGGGAAAGGACTCCGGTTGAAATGCAAAAGTTCTGCTTTCCAGAAGTCCGTTATTGATTCTGGCATTGTGCAGATAACCGATTCCCTCTCCCTTTTCGGAAAGAATTCCCACAAAAAGCTCCGCATCGGTTCCTGAAATATCCAATCCCACTCTTTGGCTGTTGATTTGCTCTCCCCGCTTATTCTCAATGCTGATAAGCATCTGATTCACACCGGTGGGAAGACTCAGGTTCTTTACCAGCTCTTTTTTATTGTTGCCTTCCACCACAATTGGATAGGAATATTCCACGATACTCTGGTTGGATTCCGCAAATAAAACCTTTAAATTACCGGAAAAAACCTGTTCCTCCGTATTCTCCACTGTAAGAAAAAGGGGCAGACTTCTCCCGGACTTCGCCGTATTTTGTATTCCGTACTGGTAGCTTAAATTCAGATTTTCCGCTCTTCCCTCTTTTCCCATGAGGAAAAGGAAGAAGAGAAATACAAAAATCAACGCCTTTTTTCCCATTTCTCCCTACTTTCTGTCTTTCTTTCGATTCTTCTTTTCCGGCCTTCTCTCAGGCTTTTTCTCTACTCTTCTTTCAGGCCTTCCCTCATTTTTCTTCTCTCCGCTCTCAGTTGCTCTACTATTTCGTTCTTCCCGGGCAGGTCTCTCCGCAAAGCTCTTTCCTTCCTCCGTATATTTTAACGGAAGGGTCACGTTAAAGCGGGTTCCTCCCATATCCGACTGCACCGTAATATTTCCATGATGCATGTCCACGATATTCTTTACAATAGCAAGTCCTAAGCCGGTTCCTCCCGTGCTTAGGGAACGGGAATGCTCCACACGGTAAAATTTATCAAAAATCAACGGCAGTTCCTTTTCCGGAATCACATAACCGAAGTTTAAGACCTGTACCATCACCTCTTCCTTTTCCTTACGAAGACGAATCAGCACCCGCTTTCCTTCCGCCCCGTATTTGATGGCATTGCTGATTAAGTTATCAAAAAGGCGGAAAAGGAGATCTCCGTCTCCATCAATGTAGAGTGACTTCACATTGGAGCTGAAATCACAAATCAAGTTGTTTTTTTCAAAATTCGGATAGTTTTCCTCCAGAAGCTG
>CALHIC010000092.1 GCA_938030845.1 uncultured Oribacterium sp.
AATCTCTTCCTTAGTTTGTGAATCAATCCAAACTCGTCTTTCCTCCGCCTTTAAGTTCTTGCAAAAGGAGGCTACCAAACGGTAAATATATTCGCCCTCCCGTCCGGAGTCGGTACAGACATAAATGCAGCCGATATCTTCCCGTTCCATCAGGCCTGTAACCTGTTGAAATTGCTCTTTAACGGAAGGAATCACCTCATAAAGAAATTCCTTGGGAAGGAAGGGAAGGGTTTCCATACGCCAACTCTTGTACTTCTCGTCATAAACCTCCGGATAGCTCATACTGACCAGATGTCCTACACACCAGGTAAAGATATGCTCTCCCGCCTCAATATAGCCCCTTCTTCCGGAGGAGTTGGTATTTACCCCCAAGGCTTCCGCAAATTGCTTGGCTACAGAAGGTTTCTCTGCAATATATAAATTTTTTTTCTTTCCTATATCCGTTTTTGTCATGAACTCTTATTAAATCAATCTTTGCCGAAAACGATAGATAGTTTCAGAATGGTAGGTGGAGCCTGCAGCTACAATAGGGGCAAGAAAGTTAGGAACATTGATGGCATCCGGATAGTACTGCGTTTCAAAGCAATATCCGCTATGGGGTTCATAGCTCACTCCGTCCTTTCCCATATCCTCCGCCATTAAAAAATTGGCGGTATAGAACTGAATTCCCGGGCAATCCGTTTCTACCAACATTTCAATGGCTGTTTTCTTGGAGTAAGCTATAGCTGCTTTTCGAAGGCTTCCCGCTTCCCCGTCTACACAAAAGTTATGATCATAGCCCCCTGCCGCCAAAAGCTCCGGATCCTTCTTAAAGGCCTTCTCAAAAATCGGCCTTTCCTTCCGGAAATCAAAGGCAGTTCCTGCAACAGGTCGAATCTCTCCCGTAGGAATCAAGTATTCATCGGAGGGCGTATAAGCGGAAGCAAAAATACGAACGCTTTGTTCCGCTATACCTCCCTGGTTATGACCGGACAGATTAAAGTAGGCATGATTGGTAAAATTCATCAGGGTATCCTTATCTGAACTTCCCTTATAGCGGATATGCAAAGCATTATCCTCCGTTAACTCATAGGTCACGGAAAAGTCCATGTTTCCGGGAAAACCCTGATCCATATCTTTGGAGAACAAGGAAAAGCAAATTGCATTTTCTCCCTTTTTCTTGGCCTGAAACAGTCTTCTGCCAAAATATTTCGGGCCGGAATGGCAATTACTATGCTGCTTGTCATTTAAAAACAAATGGTAATCTTTCCCGTGTAGCTGAAAATGTCCCCCATTAATACGGTTGGCATTTCTTCCTACCACCTCTCCCATATGTCCCGGGTTTTCCATTAAATCTTCCCAGTTTTCAACGGACAAAAGCACATCCACCAATTTCCCGCTACGATTCGGAAAAAGAAAGGATAGCCAGACAGCGCCAAGGTCGGTGAAAACCGCCCGAACGCCGTTCTTGTTTTCCATAATATAACGATGTACTTCTCTTTCATCTACAAAATGACCACATTTTTCAATACGCATAGCAAGCCTCCTGAAAAAAAGGAGTGTGAAAAAGAAAGTAAATCCCCCTTGTTCACACCCCCTACACTTTATCTTTTTTGAATATATCCAAGCTCTACCAAAGTTTCCGCGGAAAGTACTCCGCCGCCGGCTGCCCCTCTAAGGGTGTTGTGGCTCAGTCCCACAAACTTGAAATCGAAAAGATTATCTTCCCGCAATCTTCCGATGGAAATTCCCATTCCCTTTTCGAAATTCACATCCGTAAGAACGGAAGGTCTGTTGTCCTCTTCCAAATACTGAATGAACTGCTTTGGTGCGGAAGGCAAATTCTTCTCCTGTGGTAAGCCCTTATAATTTCTAAGCGCTGCAATCAACTCCTCCTTAGAGACCTTCTTTCGGAAACGAATGGAAACTGTGGCGGTATGTCCGTTTAAAACAGGAACACGGATACACTGGGAACTTAAAACTAACCCTTCCTTCAGCTTAATACCATCCTCTGTATAAGTTCCCAATACACGAAGAGGCTCCTTCTCGGACTTCTCTTCCTCTCCGCCGATGTAAGGAATAATATTTCCTACCATCTCAGGCCAGGTTTCAAAGTTCTTTCCCGCACCGGAAATTGCCTGGTAGGTGGAAATCACACACTCGTAAGGCTCATACTCTGCCCAAGCTGCCAAAGCAGGTGCATAGGACTGGATAGAACAATTGGGCTTTACCGCAATAAAACCTCTCTTGGTTCCTAAACGCTTTCTCTGCTTTTCAATCAACTGATAATGTTCCGGATTAATCTCAGGTACTACCATGGGAACATCCTCTGTCCAGCGATGTGCAGAGTTGTTGGAAACCACCGGAACCTCTGCCTTGGCATAGGCCTCCTCGATGGCTTTGATTTCCTCCTTCTTCATATCCACAGCGGAGAAAACGAAGTCCAAGCCCTGTACTACATCTTCCACCTTGGATACATCCTTAACCACCATCTTCTTTAATTTCTCAGGCATAGGTTCTTCCAGCTTCCAACGATCCCCTACCGCTTCTTCATACGTTAAGCCGCTGGATCTTGGAGATGCGGCAAGACAAGCCACCTCAAACCATGGGTGTTCTGCCAGTAAAGTGGCAAAACGCTGTCCCACCATTCCTGTTGCTCCTAAAATACCTACTTTAAATTTTTCCATATCTTTTCCCTCTATTCCTCAATAACTGTTTTATTGTAGCATGGCCGGGCTTTGAAAAAAAGCATTTTCCCTAACTATGCTTTACGCCCTTTCCACCTCTTTTGCCCGGCTTTAATCTTTGCAGGTTCAGAGTTTTACTTTCCAGCTCCACATTTTCCTCTGAAGCAAGCGAATACACCTTTTTTACATAATCCTTCGGCCGTAAACTCATAGCCAATACACCTTTCGCCGTCTTTTTCTGTAAAGGTACTTCTGTTAGGGAGAATCTAAGGAAATAAGAATCCTCTGTTTCCAGAACAATATCCTCTTCTCCCACAGGCATTACGCTAAGGAGTCTATCCTCTTCTCCCAGCTTGGTGGCCTGTACCAGACGGTTCTGGGTGGCAAATTCCTCTCCCTTCACCCTCTTTATCTGGGCCTGTTCCGTTACAAAGAGCAGGGTTTCTTCCTCCAATACCTTTCGAATAAAGACCGCCACCACTCTTTCCTGTTCTGCGGAGAACTTGCTTAGATTATCTAGAGGAACTCCCTTATCCTTAAACTTCGTTACGGGAACATCCAGCATCTTAATCTGGTGCATATTTCCTAAATCCGTAAAGAAGAGCAGGCGGTCCGTATTCTTGCAGGGCAGTACATAGGCATAGTCCGCCTCGATGCTTTCCTTATTTCTCTGGAAGGTTCCCGGGTCCACACATTTTACATAGCCAAAGCGATCCTGCAAATAATATAAATCCATCTCTTCAATGGCAGTATCGTCATATACCGCTTCATTGGCATCACAGATTTTCGTTTTTCTTTCCTTCCCGTAATCCTTTTGGATTTGCAGAAGCTCCTGCTCCAGATGAGCATACAGCACCTTTTTGGAGCCCAAAAGTTCCTTATAGTTTTTAATGTTTTTCAGGCTTTCTCTATGAGACTTTTGCAAAGACAAAATCTCCAGACCGATCAGCTTGGACAGGCGCATATCCAGGATGGCCTGAGCCTGTATATCTGTAAACCGGAAACCCTCTATGGTCTTTCGAAAAACTTCATCCCTTTCCTTTAATTGAATGGCAGTTAAATCTCCCTGCATCAAAGCGGTTTTTGCATCCTTATGATTCTTAGCGCCTCTAAGCAGGGCAATAATGGCATCAATAGAGTCCACGGCGGAAATCAAACCTTCCTCGATTTCCCGCTTTCTTTCTTCCTTTTCCAGTAATTTGGAGAACTTAGCCTCCAGTCTTTCTTCCTGGAAGCCAAGATATTCCTCTAAAATTCTTTTTAAAGAAAGGGTTTCCGGTCTGCCCTTGGCAATAGCCAGCATATTTACCGGGAAGCTGTCTTCCAGCTTTGTCTTTTTATAAAGAATATTTTCAATCTTCTCAATATCCGCTCCGGACTTTAACTCCAGAACAATACGAATTCCCTGCTCATTGGACTGATTGGAAATATCCAAAATGTCATTAATCTTTTATACGCTCTTTATTATCAAGATGAAGAAAGATTATTCGAGTCGCTCTCGCTGGCACAACATTTTTTGGAGAAGAAAAAACGAACTGGTATGGAAGAATTTTCTGTTCGGTATTTTATAAACTTGGCAAGAAAAGATGCTGTTGCATTAAGTGAGTCCTTACAAAGTTTATGCCAAGCTTATCAGAGACGAGGTT
>CALHIC010000093.1 GCA_938030845.1 uncultured Oribacterium sp.
ATTCTTTTTGATTTTTCACAGCCCCATCGTATATTGAAGATGAAACTTTGCCCTATGAATCTCTACAGCTTACATTTACTTAAAGCAGCTTCATCCGCAAGTACGGTAACATGGGGATGGAATTGTAGAATGGAAGCGGGGACAGAGGGGGTAACCGGTCCTTCTAAGACTTTCTGTAAAATATCCGCCTTATCCTTTCCGGAAACCATTAAGAGAATTTTTTTGGCTTTCATAATGGTGCCGATTCCCATGGTGTAGGCCTCTTTGGGAACTTCTTCTTTAGATGAGAAGAAGCGCTGATTGGCTTCGATGGTTTCTTCGGTAAGCTGTACACAGTGGGTTTCCCTTGGGAAAGAATCACTTGGCTCATTAAATCCGATATGCCCATCATGTCCAAGTCCCAGAATCTGTAAATGGATTCCTCCTAATTTACGAATCAGAGCTTCATACTCAAGGCAGGCCTTATTCGCGTCTTCCAGAAGACCGTTGGGAACGGCAGTGTTTTCCATAGGAATATTCACGTGCTGAAACAGCTCTTGATTCATAAAATAGCGGTAGCTGTGGCTGTCCTCCGGAGCAAGACCTCTGTATTCATCCAGGTTCACGGTACGTACTGCAGAAAAATCCAGACGTCCCTCCTGATATAATTCTCTTAAAACCTGATAGGCACCGATGGGAGTGGAGCCTGTGGCTAAGCCCAAAACCGGGTGCTCTCTTTGGGTGATTTCCGCCGCAATCAGCATGGCGGCTTTTTTGCTGAGAACCGAGTAATCCTTTACTTTTTCAATCCGAAACATGGGAGTCCCTCCTTGCAATCTGCGTTTTTTTCATAGTAGCAAAAAGAAATGGGGTATACAATAGAAAATCCTAAGCAGAATCTAGGAAAAACTACGGTGGGTATTACAATGGAAAAAATTATGCTATACTAGGCAAATAGTTATGTAAAGGAGGATAGAATGAGAGTACAAAAGGGATATCAAAAGAATTTTTGCAGACGTTTTTTGTCGGGAATGGCATTTCTTTTTCTGTTCTTTCTCATGGGAACAGGAATTTCCCATGCAGAGGGAAGATGGGAGCAGGAAGGACAGAATTGGTACTATTATTCTTCGGACAATAAAGAAAGCTATACCGGCTGGGTACAGTCGTCCACAGATGGACGTTGGTATTTTTGCTTAAACAGTAAAATGCAGACCGGCTGGGTCAGCTGGAACGGGAAATGGTATTTTCTGAACAGTGACGGAGCTATGGCGGAAAAGCAGTACGTGGGCAATTTTTATCTGGGAGAAGATGGAGCAGCTCTCATTTCCGCAGAAACACCGGATCAGAGAAAGACTTCGGAAAACGGCTCTCTTCTAAGGAAGGGAAAGCCCATGCAGGAGTTAAATGAGAAAACCGCGAAATACATCTCCGTTTTGATGGAGCATCCGGACGCCAAGGCTTTCTTTGACAGCCCCAACCAGTTAAGTCTGGAAGAAGGGAACGGATATCCCTTTGTAATTTTTAAGAAAATGAGTTTGTACGATAGAAAGTCGGGGGAACTTCTGTATGCCGGGGATGCGGCCTTTCATAAAAATGCCGTGATTGAATATAACAACGGAAGTGAAAAGAAGATGATTTCTGTCATGGATCTTATGATGATTCGGGGAGTTGCGGGAGAAAGAGTATTTATCGATCCCGCAGGTTATATTACCTATGTGGCAGGAGGCGTGGAATGACCTTACAACAGCTTCGTCAGGTCATCGCGGTAGCCGATTACGGCTCCATGAACGAGGCGGCGAAGCAGCTGTACCTAACCCAGCCCAGCTTAAGCGCTACCATCAAGGCGGTGGAAAGAGAAATCGGGATAGAAATCTTTACCAGATCCAACCGGGGAATTATCGCCACGCCTGAAGGAGAGGAATTTCTGGGCTATGCCAGACAGGTTTCTGAACAGTACCAGTTAATGGAAGATAAATATCTTTCCGGAGGACCTCAGAAAAAGAAATTCAGCGTTTCCATGCAACACTATACCTTTGCAGTGGAGGCCTTTATTCGGTTACTTCGACAGTATGAGGAAAACAATGTCTATGAGTTTTCCGTTTTTGAAGGCAGAACCATTGATGTTATTGAAAATGTCCGTAAGCAAATCAGTGAACTGGGCATTATCTATGAAAATGACTTCAATGAAAATGTCATCGGAAAGATTTTACGAGAGGGAGACTTGGAATTTGTACCCCTCTTTTCTTGCAAAATATATGTTTTCATGGCGAAATCCAATCCTTTGGCAAAGAAAAAGCTCATTTCCATGGAGGATTTGATGGATTATCCCTGTTGCACCTTTGATCAGGGGGAGAGAAATTCCTTCTATTTTGCGGAAGAAGTTTTAAGTACCTATGATTACAAGAAGTTCATTAAGGTCAATGATCGAGCTACGATTTTAAATCTTATGGTGGGCTTAAATGGATATACGCTCTGTTCCGGTATTATTTGTCAGGAATTAAACGGACCGGAGTATATTGCGATTCCTTTGGATACAGATGAAACCATGCGAATCGGCTATATAAAAAATAAGAAGATGCATCTTTCCGAGCTTGGCAAAAAATATGTGGAAGAGCTGCAGAAATATAAGGTACAAGAAGAAGCAGACAGTATTTAGAGGGAGAAGCCTTCTCCCGGAAAGGAACGGCAATGTTTGATTGGCTAATGCCCTTTTTTTATATTCTGAGCGCTACGGAAGTGGCGGAAGCTCCTTCCGGCTTTTCCATAGAACAAGTCCTTCAGCCCCCACTGCTGTATGCCTGTATCGGAGGGCTGATTCTTTTCCTTTTTCTTCTATTTCTCCTTCTGCGTTTCTTGAGAAAAAGAAGGCATAAAAAGGCACTGGAATATCATATTGAGGAGAAAGACAAATACCATGTTCGTCTGGAAGCGAAGAATCTTTCCGCCCTGCTTCCGCCTCTTTTGGAAGGCTTAGGAGGAAAAGAAAATATTCAGTCTTTACGAAGTGAGAATAGAAGGCTGAAGGTAGGCATTAAAGACTATGATTTGGTGAAGGAATCCTGCATTCGGGAGGCGGGATTTCCCGGATTAATCCGTCCCAGAAAAGATGAAGTGCAGATTATCGTGGGAGAGGATGCGGATGAGCTTAAGAATCGTCTGGGACAGGAACTTTCTCTTTCTTAAATGGCACTTCGGAAGAAAAAGCTGAATAGCTTTAAAAAGGAAAGCTGAATAGCGTCGAAAGTAAAAAGCGAATAGAATCGAAAGGGAATCTTGAATAGAATCGGAAGGGAATCTCAAATAGAATCGGAAAGGAGGAAAAGTGAAAAAAAGCTACGAATTGGATATGACCACGGGGGCAATTCTTCCTAAAATGCTTCAATTTTGTTTTCCTCTGATTTTCACGGGAATTTTACAGTTGCTTTTCAATGCGGCGGATGTCTTTGTTGTGGGGAAATATGTAGGAGCTGTGGCAATGGCGGCTGTGGGTACCTCAGGGCCGATTATCAATCTTTTGGTGAACCTTTTTTTAGGTCTGTCGGTGGGGGTAAATGTTGCTGTTGCCCGCTTCATCGGAGCGGATAGGAGAAAAGACGTGGAGGAGCTGTTGGCAACAGCTTATACAACGGCTTTGCTTTCAGGATTTTTGCTCCTGCTTATTGGAAATTTACTTATCTCCGCGATTATTCGGGGGATGAATACCCCGGAGGAAGTGGCGCCTCAGGCAGAGACTTACCTTCGCTACTTTTCCTTAGGCATTCCCTTTATGGTACTGTATGATTTTTTGGCGGCGGTATTTCGAGCAGTGGGAGACACAAGGCGTCCCCTCTATGTACAGATCCTGGCAGGCCTTTTGAATTTGACTCTCAATTTAAACTTTGTGATTCAGTGGAAGATGGGGGTTGCCGGCGTTGCCATTGCCACCAGCATTTCTCAGCTCTTTTCGGCTGTGGTTTTAGTGATTTTACTGGCAAGAGAAAAGGAAGCTTTGCACCTTCATCCCCTCCACTTTCGTATCCATAGGGACAAATTGAAAAAGATAGTCTCCATAGGGCTTCCGGCAGGGATACAGGGAACCTTATTTTCCATTTCCAATGTGCTGATTCAATCCGCTATCAATACCTTCGGCTCTCAGGCCATGGCGGCAGCCACCATATCCTCCAATTTGGAAGGCTTTGTCTATATTTCCATGAACTCCATCTCTCAAGGGCAGATGTCCTTTGTCAGCCAAAACCTTGGGGCGAAGAAATACAGTAGATTAAACGGTATTTTGAAAAGCAGTTTAACCCTGCTATTCAGCATTGCTCTTCTGACCGGCATAATTGTTTTCTTCTTTGGAAGAAACCTGGCGGGGATTTTTACGAAGGATGGAGAGGTTTTGCAATACGCCAAGGAAAGATTGGAGATTATCGTCTATCCGTATATGATTTTTGGCATGATGGATACCTTGGTGGGAGCGCTACGGGGTTTTGGCTGCAGTATTCAACCGATGTTTATCAGCTTGGTGGGAATTTGTTTGAGTCGTGTGTTTTATGTCATGGTACTTTTTCCTATGGAATTCTTCCATGGCTTACGGCCCTTATACATCAGTTATCCCGTGAGTTGGATGATTACTGCCTTTTCCCTGTGGATTATGTATTTCTATATCAGAAAAAAGTATCCCAAGGTAGATTATCGTTAGGAGAAAGAAAATGGAAAGAAACTTTACGTTACTGACAGACTTTTATGAGCTCACCATGATGCAGGGCTATTTGAAAAGCGGCAAACACAAGGAGAAAGTAATTTTCGATATGTTTTATCGAAAGAATCCCTGTGGAAACGGCTTTGCCATTTGCTGCGGTTTGGAGCAGGTGGTTGAATATATCCGCAATCTGAATTTTAGTGAAGAAGATATTGATTATCTTCGGAGTTTGGGAACCTTTGATGAAGATTTTATTGAATATCTTCGAGGTTTTCACTTTACCGGAGATATATATGCCATTCCGGAAGGAACAGTAGTCTTTCCTAAGGAACCCTTAATCAAGGTAATTGCTCCGGTGATTGAGGCTCAGTTGGTGGAAACTGCTATTTTAAATCTGGTCAAT
>CALHIC010000094.1 GCA_938030845.1 uncultured Oribacterium sp.
AAAAAGCCACCGGCATCCCCAGACTTCTTTGAAAGGGTATCAGGAAAGGGTTTCCCATCAGCACCATATCCGTGTCCAAATGGACGTTTCGGTAGTATAGGCTTAATAGGAGTATGCCCAGAGCAAAGAAGAAGGGGAAGAGAAAGCCCAGACTCTCCTCTCTTTTCCAACGAAGCTTTTCCTGTAGCAATTCTATACAATAGAAGGTGAAGAGGGCGAAAACCCCTGTGCCCAAAATCAGCAGGGGGGAGGACAGGTCTTTGATGAAGCTAAAGCTTAGGACGATGCCCAATAGAGAGGTGTGGGACAGGGCATCTATGGACATACTGCAATTTCGATAGTAGACATAGGGACTGAGCATGCCTGTGGCTATAGCGCAGAGAAGAAAGACCAGACAGATTTCCGGCATGGTACTCCTTTCTTATTAAGAAGAAACTTTTCAGTAGTTTTAGAAAGAAACTTTTCAGTAGTTTCAGGACAATGTTTTATGGCGTGAAGTTTGGATGCCGGCACGGAGCTCTTTTAAGAAAAGCAGTACCGTAAGGCTTCCCCCCATCAGCACAATGATGCCGGCTCCGGTGGAAAAGCCCTTATATCTAAGGCTTAGTCCCGTTCCCAGCAGGGAATAGAAGAGAGACAGCAATCCTGCCAGCAGGAAAATGACGCTTCTCCTTCCGGAGAGTTCTCTGGCAAAAAGCATTGGCAGAACCAAAAAGGATGCCATCAGAAGCACCCCCAGCATTTTGATACCAAGGGCAAGGAGGGGAATCAGAAGAAACCAGAGCAGTATATGCATTTTCCTCTCCTCCACCCCCAGAAATTCTCCATATTCCGGATCAAAGCAATACAGACAAAATGCCCTTCTAAATAAGAAGAAAAGACTTAGACTAAACAAGCTCCAGAAGAGAATCAGAACAAAGTCTTCCTTTTGCAGGAAGGCTGCGGAGCCGAAGAGAAAGCTTTTCAGGCCGGATTGGGAGGCTTTGGCAAAGTGGGGATTTCCCGTGATTACAGTTTTTAAAACCATTCCCAGTCCGAACATTCCGCTTAGACTTAGCGCCAGAGCGCTTTCTCCCCGCATCCCCTGCCCTCCCTTTGTAAGGCTTTGGATGATGCGCAGGGTACAGAAGGCCGTAAATGCAGCGCCCAGTGCCAGAATTTTCGGGGACTTGGTGGCAAAGAGCATATAGGCCAGAATCACTCCGGGATAGGTGCCGTGTCCCAGAGCATCTCCCAACAGGCTTTGCTTTTTATAGAGGAGGATTCCTCCGATGAGGGCGGTACTGAAGGCCAGCACCCCCAGGGGGAGGGCAATCACAAAGAAATCATAGGATAAAAAGAACATAGGCTTTCGCTTTCTATGAAGAAGCTTGCTGAACCGGAAAATCCCCTTTTATAGAACAAGCCTCTTATGGGGAAATAGCAATTTTTTATGCAAGCATGGTTTAGCAGGAGAAAATGGCTTCCACATTTTCAGGAGTCAGAACCTCGGCCGCCCTTCCGAAGCCGTAGCTTCCAGCCTTAATCCACAGGACATAATCAAAGTTCTCCTGCAAACGGCTCAGGTCGTGGTGGATGCAGAGGATGGTCTTTCCCATTTTCTTGAATTCCTTCAGCTTTTCCGTGATGCTTCGCTCGCTTTTTTGGTCAATGGCGGCGAAGGGTTCATCTAACAGGAAGAGTTTGGCTTCTTCCGCCAAAGCTCTCGCCAGAAATACCTTCTGCTTCTGCCCTCCGGAAAGTTGGCTAATCTGCCGTTTTCGTAGCTCCTCTAAGCCCATTTCCCGCAAGGCCGCATCTCGTTTCTCCCGATCCTCTTTTCTAATAGGAAGAAAGCAGCCTCGTTTTTTATAGGCGGACATCTCCACCACCTCTTCCACGGTGATGGGAAAGTCCCAGTTTACCTTGGTGCTTTGAGGAATATAGGAAAGGTAATTCTTCGCCTTCTTCCCTTCTTCTCCGAAAATACGGACGGTTCCGGCATTTTTCGGAAGAAGCCCCAGCACCGCCTTCATCCAGGTGCTTTTCCCGGCGCCGTTTGGTCCGATAATGGCGGTCATGCTTCCCTCCGGAATCTCTACGGAAAGCCGGGACAGCACTTCCTTTTCCCCGTAGGAGACGGAAAGTTCCCGGCAGGAAATGGCGGATGGGGGCACAGCTGTGTTCGCAAGCATGGCTTCACTACCGGCTTTTGCGTGGGAGAATCGCGCCGAGGTAAGGTTCTCTGCATCCATCATCTTCTCCTTCTATTTCAGGTGGTCTACAATCAGGTCTACGTTGTAGCGCACCATGGTGAGGTACGTGTCTCCCGCCTCTCCTCGGAGTCCCAGGGAGTCGCTAAAGAGTCCGCCCTCTCCTTCCTTTTCTCCCTCCACCACCTCTACGGAAAAGCCCTTTTCCTTGCAGGATTCCTGGAGCTTCTTCATTCGCTGAGGGTCGGTGGTGGATTCCGTGAAAATGGCTTTAATCTTATGGTCTACGATAAATTGTGCGGTTTCTGCCATGTCATAAGCGGACACTTCGCCGTCCGTGCTTACCCCCTGGGGCGCTTTCACTTCTATACCGTAGGCTCTGGAAAAATACTGGAAGGCATCGTGGGGGGTAAGCAGCACTCGACTTTCCTTGGGAATTTCCTCAAGTCTTTTCTTGGTATATGCTTTCAGCTCTTCCAGCTCCTTCTGATAGGCTTCTTTTCTCTCTTCAATAACAGTTTTTTCTTCCGGAAGCTTTTCTTCCAAGGTAGCCGCCATGGTGGAAACTGCCTGCGCATAAAGGTCTTGGTCAAACCAAAAATGGGGATCCGGCACATCTTCTCCCTGGAAGGCCTGAATGACCTTATCCTCCGGGAAGTCCTTGGAAACCATTACGCCGCCCTGTGCCTTCAGGGCATCCTGCATTTTCCCCTCAAAATGTAATCCGTGGTAGAAAAGCAGTTCTGCGTCCTGCATCTTCTTTAAGTCCTCCGGCTTCGCCTCATAGGTGTGGGGATCCTCCCCTCTTGGGATAATGCAGCTGATTTCCACGCTGTCTCCCCCCAGCACCTCCGCCATGTCCTCCAGGAAGCTGGTGGTGACGCAAAGCTTGAGTTTATCCTTTGCGCCGGTGGAGCTTGCGTCTTTGGATTTTTCGTCTGTCGAGTTTGCATCAGGAGACTTTGCTTCCGGGGAGTTTGCGTCTGTAGAATAATC
>CALHIC010000095.1 GCA_938030845.1 uncultured Oribacterium sp.
CTGTCCATCTTCCTTCGTTCCCTACTGAAAGAAGGAGAGAAGCGGATAGAGGAAAAGGAACTTCCGGAGGAAGAGGGAAAGGATACTTTAGTCCTTACCCTTCGGGAGGGAGAGCCGGAGCTCTTCAAAAGATTAAAGGAGCTTCTGGAAAAGCTTTTCGGAGAGGCGTATTCGGTGCAGTGCATCAGCCACACCGAGGCCTTTGCCCACTACCTTTTACGGCAGGATAAAACCCTCTATAACCGATTGGTGGGCATGTTTGAATTTTCCAATCAGGTGCTTCACTACTATGAAATGCAGGTGTCCAAGGGGGCGAAGAAGTATGCCATTTCCGCCGGGGAAGCCCAGCCGGAGGCCATTTCCTTCGATATTATGGAAAAGCCCCGGGGTAAGCGGATGGCAGACCAGATTCTTTCCGGTCTTAGCGATAAAATAACCAGAGGGAAGGTCTACAGTGCCTTCTTTTTGTCCGGAAAGGGCTTTGAAAGTACGGAATTTGCTCCGGGCTTTATGAAGAAGCTTTTAAAGGGAAGAAGAGTTTGCGTGGAATCCTTCCTCTTTGCCATCGGGGCTTTGGAATATGCAAAGCTTTTGGGAAGAGGAGAAGAGGAGGAGTATCTTCTGCTTTGTGAAACCAGGGTAGCCTATGATGTTTCTGTCCGAGTGAGTCAGAAGGAAAGGGAATTCCCCTACTATCTGGCAAAGGCGGGAGATGCCTGGCTGGAAAAGGAAGAGGAGCTTTTGCTCCTACCGGATCGGCAGGATTATATTGATTTTACGGTGCAGCCCTTTGTGGGCAGTAAGGGCAGGCAACTTCGCATGCTACTGGAAGGCTTTCCGAAGAGAGAGGAGCGTTGCACGAAGCTCTCTTTAAAGAGTAGATTTGTAGATGCTTCCACCATTTTGATTCGGGTGGAGGACAAGGGCTTGGGAGACTTGCACCCTGCCTCCGGAATGGTGATTGAAGAGCGAATCAGTTTGGGAAAGGAGTAAAGTATGGCAGTGATTTTATGTCAAAAAGAAGCTACATTTCCCTATTATTATGAGCGATTGGATATTTCCATTCATTCTCTGGAGGAGCTTTGCTATGCGGTGGGGAAGTATCCCCTCCTGATTCCGGAACACTTTGTGGATCATCGCCTTTTGGAATGGGTCAGTACCGGCTTAAACCGCCCCATGCTTTCCGAAAAGCTGAAGCAGTTAAAGGACATGGGAGAGCGGGAGGAGCGTTTGCTTTTCCGTCTGCTTCGGGAGTGCTCCTATTTTACGGAGAGAGAGCTGGAGGATTTTTCCTTAGAGCTTAGAAGGATTCAGGCTTTGTCCGAGCCGGAACGAAAGGAAAGGATGGGAGACAGCTTCTTTTCCTTAAAGAAATACAGAAAGGCCTTGGATGCCTATCAGGACGCATATCATTTGGAGGAAAATGGCAGAAGGCTTCGTAAGATTGCAGAGTCTTACCTGTATTTAAAGCAGTTTCAAAGAGCAGGAGATGCCTTTGCCAAATTATATAAAAAAAATCAGGATAAGGCCGCTTTACGAAGACTGTATTTCCTGTCTCAGATTACCTTTCCGAAGGATAGGTATAAGGAGCTTTGGCAGGGAGTAGAGGAAGACCTGGTCAAGGAATGGCAGGCAGAGTGGGAAGAGGCGTTGGAAGAAGCGGATCAGGCGGAAGGAATTTTGGAGCTGAAGAATGCCTATAACGAGGGAGAAGAGGCATTTTTCCAAGAAGCGGAGAAAAAGCTGGAAGCCTGGAAAGAAGAAATACGTGGTAGAGCCTAGTTACAGGAGGGGAAAATGAAAGAACTTGCAAAACAATATAATCCGGAAGAGGTAGAGGACCGTATCTACGAAAAGTGGCTGAAGGGAAATGCCTTCGCCGCAAAGGTAAATCCTAATAAGAAGCCCTTTACCATTATGATGCCGCCTCCCAATGTTACCGGGCAGCTGCACATGGGACACGCCCTGGACAATGCCTTACAGGATACCCTGATTCGTTTTAAGAGAATGCAGGGCTTTGAGGCTTTGTGGCAGCCGGGAACGGATCATGCAGCCATTGCCACAGAGGTAAAGGTTATCAATAAGCTGAAGGATATGGGCATTGACAAGTGGGAGCTGGGAAGAGAAGGCTTCTTAAAGGAGGCCTGGAAGTGGAAGGAAGAGTACGAGGATCGTATTGTAAACCAGCTCCATAAGATGGGCTCCTCCGCAGACTGGGATCGTCTCCGTTTTACCATGGATGAGGGTTGCTCCCATGCGGTGCTGGAGACCTTTATCCGTCTGTATAAGAAGGGCTTGATTTACCGCGGCTCTAGGATGATTAACTGGTGTCCGGTTTGTAATACCTCCATTTCCGATGCGGAGGTTTTGCATGAGGAGCAGGAAGGCTCCTTCTGGCACATCCTTTACCCCGTTGTGGGAGAGGAAGGCCGTTTTGTGGAGATTGCTACCACCAGACCGGAAACGCTCTTAGGCGATATGGCTGTGGCTGTAAACCCGGAGGATGAAAGATATAAGGATATCGTTGGAAAGCAGCTGCATCTGCCTTTAACAGACCGGGTGATTCCGGTGATTGCGGATGCCTATGTGGATAAGGAATTCGGAACCGGTTGTGTAAAGATTACTCCTGCCCATGATCCCAACGACTTCCTTGTAGGAGAAAGACACGGCTTAGAGGTTTTAAACATCTTAACGGATGATGCCAAGATTCTCTGTGAAGGCTCCCCCTATAACGGCATGGATCGTTATGAAGCCAGAAAGAAGATGGTGGAGGATTTAGAGAAGCAGGGACTGTTAAAGAAGGTAGTGCCCCATAGTCACAATGTAGGTGTGCATGATCGTTGCGGAACCACCGTTGAGCCTATGGTGAAGCCCCAGTGGTTTGTGAAGATGGAAGAGCTGGCAAAGCCTGCTATCGAAGCACTGAACAAGGGAGATTTGGAATTTGTTCCGGAAAACTACGGAAAGACCTATCTGCATTGGCTGGAAAATATCAAGGACTGGTGTATTTCCCGTCAGCTTTGGTGGGGACACCGTATTCCCGCTTACTATTGTGAGGACTGCGGGGAGCTAATCGTATCTTTGGAAAAGCCGGAATGTTGTCCAAAGTGTAAGAGTACCGCCCTTCGTCAGGATGAGGATACCCTGGATACCTGGTTCTCCAGTGCCCTTTGGCCCTTTGAGACTCTGGGCTGGCCGGAGGAGACGGAGGATTACAAGTATTTCTATCCTACGGATGTGCTGGTTACCGGCTATGACATCATTTTCTTCTGGGTAGTCAGAATGGTATTCTCCGGAATTGAGCAGACCGGAAAGACACCTTTTAAGAAGGTACTGATTCACGGTCTTGTCCGGGATGATCAGGGAAGAAAGATGAGTAAGTCCTTAGGAAACGGAATCGATCCTTTGGAAATCATCGGTACCTACGGGGCGGATGCTCTGAGAATGACGCTTCTTACCGGAAATGCTCCCGGAAATGATATGCGTTTCTATCATAGCCGTGTGGAAGCCAGCAGAAACTTTATGAATAAGGTTTGGAATGCTTCCCGTTTCCTCTTTATGAATGTAAAGGAAGAGGAGAAAGAAGCCCTTCTCTCTTTAGTAGGAAAGAAGGAAGCAAGTCTGGAAGAAGTGCTTTCCGTGCTTCCGAAGAATTTGGCTCTTGCGGATCAGTGGATTCTTTCCAAGTGTAACCACACAGTTTCCGAGGTGACCAGAAACTTAGAGTCCTTTGACCTGGGAATCGCCCTGGATAAGATTCAAAACTTTATCTGGGAAGAGTTCTGTGACTGGTATATCGAGATGGTAAAGCCAAGACTCTACAGTGAGGGAGGAGAGAGTAAGACCCTTGCCCTTTGGACTCTCTTAAAGGTTTTGAAAACTTCCTTAAGTTTGTTGCACCCCTTCTGCCCCTTCATTACGGAAGAGATTTACGATACGGAGAAGTCTTTGTTCCCGGGCGAAGAGAAGATGCTGATGCTGTCGGATTGGCCTGTTTTTGCGGAAGAACTGGACTTTTCCGAGGCGGAAAAAGAGGGAGAGACCATCAAGGAAGCGGTTCGTGCCATCCGAAATATTCGTACGGAAATGAATGTTCCCCCTTCCAAAAAGGCTACGGTTTACTTCGTAACCGAGGACGAGGGGTTAAGAAAAACGTTTACACATAGTAAGGTATTCTTTGCTACCCTTGCTTATGCACAGGATGTTATAATACAGCAAGACAGAACAGGTATTCCTGAAAATGCTGTTTCTGTCTTGATACCGAAGGCCAACATTTTCCTTCCCTTCTCTGATCTGGTGGATTTGGACCAGGAAAGAGAGCGTTTGGAGAAGGAAGAGGAGAGGCTGAAGAAAGAAATTCAACGTGCAGAGGGAATGTTAAAGAATGAGCGCTTCCTGTCCAAGGCACCGAAGGAAAAGGTGCAGGAGGAGGAAGAAAAGGCTATGAAGTATAGACAGATGCTTGAGCAGGTTCTGGAAAGAAAGAAGGCTCTTTCCTAAGCTTTAACTTCCCGAGTAGACGGGAGGTTTTATGTGTAAAGCAGAGAGAACAACGGTAGAGGATAAGAAGAGAAGAGTATGGGGCGCTTTGCTCCTGCTTTTCTCCTTCTTATTCCTCTTTTCTTTTCAGAGTTTTCAGGGGCATGCAGAGGAAAGAGCGGCCACCAAGGAAGAGCTTACCGGCGTGAAGAAGGGAAGCACCACCGCATACCTCTGGGAAAAGGAAGACAGCGCCTGGAAGCTTTTGTATCTGGACGTAAAGAGTAAGTCATGGAAGTATGCCAAGGAGCGTTGGGTACAGATTGGAGATCGTTTTTATTATTTCAATGCGGAAGGAAAGATGGCTGAAGGCTGGTTTAACGAGGATAGCCACTGGTTTTTCGCCCAGTATGATAATAAAGAGCAAAACAGTGATACTGCCGGCGTAGTTCTTACCGGATGGGCCAGCATTCCGGATGAAAATGGAAAGTTCCACACTTTCTACTTTGAAAAGGATGAGCAGGGACGCCCCAGAGGCATGGTACAGGCCGAGGGAGAAACCAACATTTCCTATCTGATTGAGGGGAAGAACTATTACTTTGACGCTCTGGGCTATGCGGATAAGAAGCTGATTTCCTTTGATGTGACGAAGTATCCAAGAGGCAGAGTGTAGGATGATTTATGACCATTAAAATTATTGCGGTTGGAAAAATCAAAGAGAAGTTTTATCGAGAGGCACTTTCTGAATACGGAAAGCGCCTTTCTTCCTATTGTAAATGGGAAATTATTGAAGTGCCGGATGAAAAGACCAAGGAAGAAGCCAGTGAAACGGAGGTTTTACAGGTTTTGGAGAAGGAGGGAGAAAGAATTCTTAGTAAAATTCCGGATCGTGCCTTTGTGATTGCCTTGGCCATCCTGGGAAAGGAGTTGGATTCCATAGCCTTTGCCAAATTTTTGGAAAAGCAGGCCCTCCATGGAGAAAGTGAATTTTGCTTTGTGATTGGAGGCTCCCTGGGTCTGGCCCCCTCCGTCCTTTCCAGAGCCAACTATTCCTTAAGCTTCTCCGCCATGACCTTCCCTCACCAGCTTATGCGGGTGATTCTTTTAGAGCAAATATACAGAGCCTTCCGTATTAATGCAGGGGAGCCTTATCATAAGTAAAAAAGAAAAACGCATAAAAAAGCGATTACTTATAAATTCTTTTTATTTAAGTCAGACAAAAAATTTATAAATCGTGCAAAATGCTGGTAATCCTATTGGGAGAATGCTACAATGAAAACTAGTTTTTAATAGATTCGTAATTATCTCAATAGAATAGGAGGAGAAAATGTACCAGTCAGGCACGTATGTGGTTTATGGCTGTAAGGGTGTCCATAAGATTATCGGAACGACACACCTGAATTTAGAAGGAATTCCAAAAGACAAAGAATATTATATCTTGCAGGCAGTAAAGAAACCGGATGGTGCCGTATATGCTCCGGTAGAGGCAGGCAAGACCAACATGCGTTCGGTAATGACCAGAGAGCAGGCGGAAAGCTTTATGCTTGGTGTGGAGAACATTCATGCTTTACAATGTAAGACGCCGAAACAGCGGGAAGAGAATTGCAGAGACAGTATCAAGAGCTGTGCGCCGGATGCGTTGTTACAGGTGATTAAGACCTTAATGGAAAGAAGAGTGGAACGGGCAAGACAGGGGAAAAAACTCACTCTTTTGGACTTACACTTTATGGAGCAGGCAGAGGATATTCTTTACGAGGAACTCTCCATTTCCCTCAGCATCCCTAGAGTGGAGGTGGAAGAAAGAATCCATGCCCATTCTCCCAAGAAGGCCGGCTAGAGCATAGAGTAGATGGAGAAGTCGGTAAGAAAAGATGGTAGAAAGCTAGAGGCTGTAAGAAAGTAAGGGATACGCAGCTTTACCAAAACAGCGATACAAAAGATACTTATATAAAAACAGCTTTGGCGCAGGGACAATCTTAGCCCCTGTACCAAAGCTGTTTTTTATAGCGTATTATTTTCTCTTCTTGCCTACAGTATTATTTTCCCGGACTTCCCTATCCCTTCTTGCTTTCCCCTCCCTCTTTTCGTATACTAGGCATGTTCAAAAACTAAGAATAGAATTTAAGGTGTTAAAAAATATAATGAATAAGCAATTATTAGAAAGTATACGATATCTTGTAATGGGAGTTCTCACCACTTTAGTGAATTACGTGATTTATCATGTTCTGGATCTTCTTTTGCAAAAGCAATCTATTTCTCCTTTTTTTTCCTATAAAATATCCTATGGGGTTGCCTTCTTCCTGGCGGTGGTCTTTGCCTACTACGGAAATAAGTTTTTTGTCTTTCAAAAAACGGAAAAGAAGGGAATTCAGGAATTTATTTCTTTCTTTTCCCTGAGGGTGTTTTCCGGCATAGCCAGTTTTTTCCTGCTGGTATTTTTTGTGGATATTTTGCATTTTTCCCATGGGCTGGGATGGCTGGGAAGTTCGGTCATTAATCTGGTGGGAAATTACTTTGCCAGCAAATTTTTGATTTTTAAGTAAGGAGAAAATGCTATGAATAAAGAGAGAAGCACTTTTGAAAGAATTCGTTGGGGGAAACAAGAGAGCCTTTCCTTCTTACTCCCCCTTCTGGCCATGCTGGGGATTTTTGTGGCAAAGGGAGTATTTCCATTTGGAAAAGAAAGCTTTTTGCGTACGGACTTATATCACCAGTACGCTCCCTTTTTTCAGGAATTCCAAAGAAAGCTGCAATCTCAGGAGTCTTTACTCTATAGCTTTCATATAGGTCTTGGTAGCAATTTTATTGCTTTGATTGCCTACTATCTGGCCAGTCCTTTAAATTGGTTTATTTTGCTTTTTCCTAAGGACTTGGTGATTGAGTATGTAAGCTATCTGGTGCTTCTGAAAATTGCGCTGACAGGAGCGACGGCTTCCCTGTATTTTCGCTATCATTTTCAGAAAAACAGTCCTTATTTTATTATCTTTGCATTGTTTTATGCCCTGTCCGGTTATATTGCGGCCTATTCCTGGAATGTAATGTGGCTGGATTGTGTACTGCTTTTCCCTTTGATTCTCCTGGGCTTAGAGCGCATGATGGATAGAGGAGAGGTAGGGCTTTATACGGTAAGCTTGGCACTTTCCATTCTTTCCAATTATTATATCAGCATTATGATCTGCCTTTTTTTGGTGGTATATTTTCTGTTCCAGTTTTTCTTTATCCTTCGGGAAAGAAGACAGGGGATTGTTCTCATTCTTTTTCGCTTCGGCCTTTATTCCTTGTTGGCCGGGGCAATGGCGGCGGTTTTTCTGCTCCCGGCTTATTTTGCCCTGCGTTTTACCGCTTCTTCCAGCATTTCCTTTCCGAAGACCTTTACCCAATACTTTGGCATTATCGACATGCTGGCCAGACAGTTTGCCTTTGTGGAAACGGAGCAGGGCTTAAAGCATTGGCCTAATATTTATGCCGGAACCTTGCTGCTCTTTTTGCTGCCCCTGTATTACCGAAATCAAAGCATTTCTCTTTCCCGAAAATGCTTTTACGGAATCCTGAGCATTTTCTTCTTTTTAAGCTTTTCCATCAATGTTTTGAATTTTATCTGGCATGGCTTTCATTATCCCAACAGCCTGCCTGCAAGACAGAGCTTCTTATACATTTTCCTCCTCCTTACCCAGGGGGCGGAGCTTATGGTAAAGCGTAAAGGCAATACGAAAAAAGACTACAGTCTTTCCTTCTTCCTCTGCTTTATTTTTGCGCTTTTGTGCCAGAAGCTGATTACGGTGGAGGGCTTTCACTGGTCTGTGTTCTATCTGGGCATGCTCTTCAGCTTTTTGTATTATCTACTCTTTGTGCTGGAGAAAAAAGCATTTACCCCAAGAAGCTTTTTCTATACCTTGCTGGCTCTTTGCTTTATAGAAGCTACGGCAAATATGGCGGTGACCTCCGTCCCAACCACCAACCGGGCAAATTATTTGGAAGGGCAGAAGGAAACAGCGGCCTTACTTTCTGCCGTAAAGGTGGAGGATGAGGGCTTTTACCGTGTGGATAAGGCGGATCGGAAAACCAAGGATGACGGAGCACTTATGCAGTATCCCAGTGCCTCTATTTTCTCCTCCACAGCCTACGGGAAAATGTCGGAGGTTTATACCCTATTAGGCATGGAGGCTTCCACCAACGCTTACGCGATTAACGGGGCCACACCCTTGATGAACAGTCTTCTTTCGGTAAAATATCTGATTACCAAGGAAGAAATTACTAAGGCGGAGGAACAGGGCCTGGCCTATTGGGAAGGGGAAGGAGACTATCGGCTTTATGAAAATACCTATGCCCTTCCTTTGGGTTTTGCCCTTAGCGAGGAGGAACTTTCTCAGTGGAATGAAAAGGCGGGGACTCCGGCGCTGGTACAAAACAGTATTTCCGAATCTTTAACAGGGGAAAATGCTCTGGAAACCATTCTGGGAGAAAGAGAAGGAGAAGATTACAGCTTTACTGCCGCTGAGGAAGGTCACTATTTTGCCTATGTGAATAACACGAAGGTGGAAGAGGTCAAGGTGCAATTTCCGGAGAGAGAGAAAAGCTATGACCATGTGGATAGAGGATATTTGCTGGATTTAGGCTATCTTTCCGCCGGAGCGGAAGTAAAGCTCAGCTCCAAGACGGAGGGGCAGAGCATGGATGCCACCGTGTATCGTTTTCACTATGATGTACTTTCCGATTTTGTGGAAGCTTTGTCCGGACGAGGATTTAAGCTTGGTAAAATGAATGCAAGAACGATAGAAGGTACTGTGCAGGCTAAGGAAGAGGGCAAGGTTTTCTTCAGTATTCCCTATGATCCGGGCTGGAAGGTCACGGTAGATGGAAATAAGGTGGAGCCGGAGGCAATCTTTACAGGATTTTTAGGTGTTCCCGTATCGGAAGGACAGCACACCGTTCGTTTACAATATACGCCGGAGGGCTGGAGATTCGGACTCTTATTAAGCTTTACGGCGATTCTTTTCTTCGCAGTATTTCTCTT
>CALHIC010000096.1 GCA_938030845.1 uncultured Oribacterium sp.
GGAAGCATCTTCACCGGAATCCTCTCCGATAGAGGGGGCCTCTTCCGCGACGGATTCTTTAGAAGGAAGAAAAAAAGCTGCAAAGTTTATTTTGAATTCTGAAGAGACAGAAATAGAAGGGCTTAGTGAAGCCGGTGTTCGGATTACTGCAAAATATCCGGAGTCTACCTTTCCTTTAGATGTACAGATGGAAGTAAAGGACATCAAGGAGGAAAGTCTTTTAGAGGAAATGAAAGAGAAGGCCTTGCAAAGAGCGAAACTGCAAGATGCCGGAAATCATTTGAAAGAAGACAGAAAAAATGGAGGAAAGAAAAAAGAAGAGCAGAAGGAAGAAAGCTGGGAAGTAGACTCTCTTTCCGCTGTGGATATTTCTTTTTATGTTTTAAACGAGGACGGAGAGAAGCTGGAGGTTCAGCCGAAGAAGGGAAAAGCCGTAGAGATTACATTGGAAGAATCCTCCTTAGAAAATAAAAAAGAAGATACAGCTACAGAAGTAGAGCCGGAAGCGGAGAATGAAGCAAGAGAGGAATCGGAGAGTAGCTTGGGAGAAGATTCTTCTCAAATCGAGGAGTCTAAAGTACAGGTTCTGCATTTTGATGAGCAGAAGGGTGTAGAGTATCTGGATTCTAAAGAAGAGGAAGAGGGAATCCGTTTTCAGGGAAAACGTTTCAGTCCCTATGCAGTGGTAAGAACCAGAAGAAGGAGAGATGTTCCTACAGAAGGAAACAATAACAAGATCCAGTTCCATGCCTTTTGGAGTGTTAATGCCACAGCTAACAAAGATGCTTCCATCAGTTATATTAACCCGGATTATAGTGCTACTGATGAAGACACAAAAAAGTCCATGCTGATTAAGCCCGGTAAAAATAACAACATGACCATAGGAATCAGCTATATGGTGAATTTTGCTGGAGGGGCGGGAGCACCACAGGACTATCCTACAGGTTCTATCAACATTTATCTTCCTGCAGCGATTTTTAAAGGAAAAGACGGAACGGATCAGGTAGCGGAGGATCAGAACAAAAGAAGCTTAATTTCCCAGTTTAATCCGGGAGATATTGTGGCAGCGCCGGGGGTTTCAAAGAACAGAAGTAATTATACAAAAGACGGCATTACCAAAATGGTAAACGGAGTACCGGTGCCTTATATTAAAGTCAGTAACACGGATGCCAGAGGTCCTGCCAACTCCCTGGGAGCTATTTTTTCTTATAATTTTACGCCGACCTTATTAGAGTATACCCACGACAGTACTTCGGAAGAAAAGGGTGTTTATGAACTGGAATTTCCTGTATTCTTGGAAGTTGACCAGGATATGGATGGAAGCTTTACCGGTCCCCATGATGCCAGCATAGAACGAAAACTAAAGATCAGGGTGGAATCCAAAGTGAATCCCAGCACGGTGGAGCTAAGGGAGGCGAAGAAGTTTGATGCGCCCAAATCCGTTTATTTCCAATGGGATCCCACATGGGGACCA
>CALHIC010000097.1 GCA_938030845.1 uncultured Oribacterium sp.
GCCGTTTTATGCTTCTTTCTCCGAACAACCTCTTAAAGCCGTCAGATGGTGGCGTGGTTGCGGTTCCTTCTCAGGATATGGTACTGGGTGTGTATTATCTTACGCAGGAGAGAGAAGGAGATACAGGAGAGGGCATGCTCTTTAAGTCCATAGATGAAGCGATTCTTGCTTACGAGAATCACTTCGTGACCTTGCATGCAAAGATTCGATGTAAGATAAGAAAAGAATGGGTTTCCGAAGACGGACAGAAAGAGAAGCTGGAAGGAATTATCGAAACCACGGTAGGTAGATTGCTCTTCAATGAGATTATTCCGCAGGATTTAGGATTTATTGACCGTTCTTTACCGGAGAATCGTTTCCTTCCGGAAATCAATTTCCTGGTAAAGAAGAAGAATTTAAAGCAGATTCTGGAAAAGGTAATGGATGTGCATGGGGCTATGCAGACCGCTTTAACCTTGGATGACATTAAGTCCATCGGTTATAAGTTCTCTACAAGAGCAGCCATGACCGTATCCATCCATGATATGACCGTTCCGGAGACTAAGGAAACTCTCTTGGAAGAGGCACAGAAGACTGTGGATAGAATTGCCAAGAACTTCCGTAGAGGTTTGATTACCGAAGAAGAGCGTTACAAGGAAGTTATCGAAACCTGGAAAACTACCGATGAACAGCTTACCCATGACCTCTTAACAGGACTGGATAATTACAACAACATCTTCATGATGGCTGACTCCGGAGCCCGTGGATCCGATAAGCAGATTAAGCAGCTTGCCGGAATGCGTGGACTCATGGCGGATACAACCGGTAAGACTATCGAACTTCCCATTAAGTCCAACTTCCGTGAAGGTCTTGATGTACTGGAGTACTTTATCTCCGCTCACGGAGCACGTAAGGGACTTTCCGATACCGCTCTTCGTACAGCGGACTCCGGATACTTAACAAGACGTTTGGTAGACGTATCTCAGGATTTGATTATCCGTGATCTGGATTGCTCCGAGGGAAGAGAAAGCATTCCTTCCTTAGAGATTACAGAGCTTTCCGACGGACAGGAAAAGATTGAGTCCTTACAGGAGAGAATTACCGGCCGTTATGTAGCGGAGGATATCATTGATCCGGAAACCGGAAATATGGTGATCAAGGCAAACCACATGGTAACACCGAAGAGAGCTCCTCAGGTTATGGATGCTTTAAACAAGATGGGCAGAAAGTCCATTCGAATCCGTACCGTTTTGACCTGTCGTTCCAAGTCCGGTATCTGTGCAAAGTGCTACGGAGCAAACCTGGCAACAGGAAAGCCGGTTGAGGTGGGAGAGGCAGTAGGAACCATCGCTGCACAGTCCATCGGAGAACCGGGAACACAGCTGACCATGAGAACCTTCCATACCGGAGGTGTGGCAGGTGGAGATATCACCCAGGGTCTTCCCCGTGTAGAGGAGTTGTTCGAGGCCAGAAAGCCGAAGGGACTTGCAATTCTTACGGAGATTCCCGGTGTTGTGGAGATCCGTGACACCAAGAAGAAGAAAGAGGTTATCGTCACCGACAACGAAAATGCACAGTCTAAGACTTACCTGATTCCTTACGGATCTCGTTTAAAGGTTACAGATGGACAGGTTCTGGAAGCCGGAGACGTATTAACAGAAGGATCCATCAATCCTCATGATCTTCTGAAGATTAAGGGTGTTAAGGCTGTACAGGAATACATGATTTCCGAAGTGCAGAGAGTATATCGTTTACAGGGTGTAGAAATCAACGATAAGCATATCGAGATGATTGTGCACCAGATGATGAAGAAAGAGCGTGTCAATGAAGCAGGAGATTCCCGCTTTATCCCGGGAACCACTGTGGATCGCTTAGACTTCGAGGATGAAAACGAGAGACTCATTGCAGAAGGAAAGGTACCTGCAGAAGGAAAGAGAACCATGTTGGGAATTACCAAGGCTTCCTTGGCTACCGATTCCTTCATGTCTGCAGCATCCTTCCAGGAGACCACCAAGGTTCTTACAGAAGCGGCCATTAATGGTAAGATTGATCATCTTATCGGCTTAAAGGAAAATGTTATCATTGGTAAGCTGATTCCTGCCGGTACAGGAATGCGTCGCTATAGAAATGTTAAACTTTCCACCGATAAGGAAGAAAGCGTAGAGGTTTCCGACAACCTAACCCAGGATGTCAATGAACCATTAAGCCCGGAGGAAATTTTTGAAGATCCAAAGGGATTGTCCGGTTTGTCTGCAGCATTAAGAGCTATGCAGGAGAGCGGAACAGAAGAATAAGATTTAAAGAGAGGCGGAAACGCTTCTCTTTTTTTTACGTAATAGGAATAGTATAAGAGTTCAGAAATGCTGTAGGAGTCTAGGGATACTGCATGAGCACAGGACTACTGTAGGAGAATCAGAGCATTACCGATGCA
>CALHIC010000098.1 GCA_938030845.1 uncultured Oribacterium sp.
TAATCAAAGTATTTCTGAAGGCATGATGATAGATTACCCGTCCCTCGGAAAGTCCCTTGGCTCTTGCGGTACGGATATAATCCGAATTTAATACCTCCAGCATATTGGTACGAATATATCGCATATACGCTCCGATGCTGGCAATCAGCAGGGTAAGAATCGGTAAAACCAGGTGTAAAGCAATATCCATCTTCTTTCCGCTTGGAGAAAGAATATCGTAATTTCTTCCCACCAGTCCGCCTAAGTCGAACCATTGTAATTTCACGGAAAATACCAGCTTCAAAAGAGAAGCTGTGAAGAAGGTAGGAAGGGAAATTCCCGCCAAAGCCACGATGGAAATCACATTATCCTGCCAGGAATACTGCTTGGTTGCCGCAATAATGCCCAAGGGCACGGAAATCGCAAATTCCAAAACCATAACCACAAAGCTCATGATAAAGGAAATACCCACTACCTCTTTAAATTTCTGGGTAACCGGCACGGTATACTTCCAGCTGTCTCCGAAGTCTCCTCGAAGAGCCTTGCCCAACCAGGCAAAGAATCCGGGAACGATTCCCTTGTCCATGCCGTAAGTAGCCTCCAACTGCTGCATCCACTCTTCAAAGCTTTTGGATCCCGGCTGCTGGGACTTCTGTCTGGCAATCTGCTCCAAATAGGAGGTCGGTAGAGATCGCATTAAGATATAAAGCAAGAAAGATACGATAAACAGAATCTCTACGGACCATAATAATCGTTTGATAATATACTTTTTCACTGAAAAACCTACTCTTCCATATCAAGAATAGCCGCATTCCTAAAGTTTCAGGAAATGCGGCTATTACCCGAAAAATGTAGACGGAACAATCCGTTTACTTTTACTTTGTTAATTGAAGATTCTCAATCTCAGTATACCACTTGTAGAACGGACTCATATCCGGAGTAATGGTATCCACCTGAAGACGCTCTGCAGAGAAGATAGTTACTTCCTTTCTCTGGTAGATTGGTACCTCGCAGGACCAGTCGATAATCTTGTCAAGACAAGCCTTGTACATGGTCTTACGATACTCCTGATCGGTAGACTCTCTTGCCTGCAGAATCATTTCATCTAAGTTTGCATCTTCAATCTGGTACATATAGTTGGAACCGCCGGGAGCTGCTCCGCCATTTGCAATATCGGAGTAATATACCTGGAACATATCCGGATCCGGTGTTGCCTGCCAAGCCGCACACCACATCTCTGCCTGCTTAGCCTGAATCTTGTTCCACATATCGGAGCTGTTGGAAATATCGTTAATGGTAAGCTTCATACCGATTTCCGCAAAGGCCTTCTGTGCCTCTGTCAAAATCATAAAGGAGGGGTGGTCTCCGGTTCCGGAACCGGGAATCATTACCTCATATTCCATCTTTGCCCCGGCAGGAGCTGCAGTAATCTTTCCGTCTGCCACGGTATAGCCTGCCGCCTCTAAGAAGCCTAAAGCCGCCTTCTTTGCTGCTGCATATTTATCCTCATCGGACATTCCTGATGTATAAATGGGCTCTCCCTTTGCATCCTTGGAGAAAGCAATCTGATAGCCGTCATCGGTAGGCTGAGGTGCTGCCCAGGAAGTATTGGTAATCGGATAATTGATTACACTTGCTCTATCTCCATAGTAGCTGCTTACCGCAAGGTCTCTATATACAGAGAAAATGGTGGCAAAGGCACGACGAAGATTCTTGGAAGCTTCACTTCCCGGCTCATTGTTTACAGAAACATTGTGGGTATTGATACCGATATATCCATAACCTAAGGCATCTACAGCAGAGGTGTAAATCTTATCTCCGGAGATTTCTCCATTGCTGTTTGCCTTCTTAATGGCATCTGCAATTTCTGTAGTGTACTGTGGATTAGTTACGTCCGTCGTTCCGGTTAATACAGCGTTCACACGGTCAGCCTGTGCAACATAGTTCACCTTCAAACTCTTGGTCTTCGGTGCGCCGAGATAGTAGTTCTCGTTTGCTTTCATAGAAACCACACCGTTTTCATATTTCTCAAAAACGTAGGGACCTGCACCTAAAGGCTGGGTGGTCTTTGCACGAACGCCGCTTAAATCTCCCTTGGGGAAACCGAACTTATTGTTCGCATAGTCATACTGGGCAGGATCTCCATAATAATGTAAAGGAGAAACGGCAAAGGTAAGCTGATAAATCGTCTGAGCATCCACCTTGGTTGTTATAATACGTACAGAATAATCTCCGGTCTTCTGAATACCGCTGATATTGGGAGCGGAATTACCGGTCTCCACACCGACAGAGTAGTCCTTATAGCTTTCCATTAACTCGGTAAAGGGAGTTCCTGCACTCTCTGCAGAGCTCATATCTGTTACACTGCCGTTATACTTTGCTACCATGGCATTGAAGAAATCCATAGCTGTTGCATCTTCCTTCAAGCCTTCATAGCCATAGTTTGCCGCAAATGCCGCTACGGAATCCCCTTCCTTATTGCTTCCATTGGCAATCAAGGCATCCTCAATTTCCTTTACAAAGGCCTCTGCAGCCTTCTTGTAATCTGCCCAGAACTTTGTCTGTTGTTCCTCTGTCCACTTGGAGAAGTCCTTATTGTCCTCTCCTGCAGCCAGAATCAGCTTAAAGAGGGGTTCCATACCCTTTCTGTACTCTTCCATACCCTGAATCGGTAAAGAGTAAATAGAAGCCAATCCGTCATAGGTCGGATCTGAATATACATACATGGAGAAAATCACATCATCAGCAGTTAAAGGCTTACCGTCGGAGAACTTTACGTCGTCTCTTAAAGTAAAGTCATAATATACAGTTCCGTCTGCATTCTCGGTAACTGCCAGGTCGGAAATTCCCTTATAGGTGTATTCCTTACCGTTATACTCCTTGGTCTCCCCTTCAATACCCTTGTAAATAATGGCACCGCTACGATCTGAGTTTAAGAGAGTAGCCGCAGTTAAATTTGCTACATCCTGATCCTGTACAGTCTCCGCAAAGAACATAGAAAACTTCGCACTAAACTCATCCTGAGCAAAAACCAGGGAACCATCGTTGTTTGCAGCGGCATCTTTACCGCTTTCGCCCTGAGCCTTTGTTCCATCCTCCGCCTTCTTGGGAGAACATCCTGCCAATGCGGAAAGCGCCATCACTGATGCAAGCAGTGATGCCATAATCGCTTTTCTTTTCTTCATACTACTTCCTCCTTTTAGTAATTTCTTGGCTTCCTTTCAAACTGCATTTTCATTCATTATAGGCCGTTCTTTCCTCCATCTTCCAAGAGGAAAAGCTCTGCTTTAACTTCCGCCAAAACAGGATGGAAAAAACGATAAATCCCAAAACTAAAGCAAAAACCAATGCCTCTCCTACAAGCCCCCCATCTCTACCTCCACGCAAGAGATAAATCCCTTGGAGAAGGAGAAGGATTCCTGCAAATAGGAAGGAAAGAACCACATTTCCCTCCAAAGGAATGAAGCTTCTTTGATAGGTCCACCCGTCCACCGTGCCTTTCTTCCTGAGATAGCCCAGGAAACGAACAGAGGCTAAAAGCACTTGAATGATGCACATACCATAGGGCAAGGTCAGGAATAGCTTGTGGGATAAGGCTACCTTCGAGAAAAATCCCGGAATCAAGAGAAAAGGAAGCTGAAACAAGTAACAAGCAATCAGAAGCCGTTTTTCTTTTTTTTGCAATGCCAAAGGCCGTATATCTTTATACAGCTTTTTTCTTGCTTCATCTGCCTCCTTGGAAAGAACGCCGCCTTTTCCATAGGGCGTCCTAAACATTCCCATGCTTTTTCCTCCATTGTTCCGTCCTATAATGAAAAAGTATTGTGATCTCCTGAAGCTCATTTTTTCTCACTAAATCAGTTCATGATTTGAAAATAAGAAAATTCTTTGTTTCTCACAATATTTTAACCCATAGCTTACCTGTATTTTTATGCTACGTCAATTATATTTATAGAATAAGAGGTATTCCTAATTATATTTTCTTTCTTATTTTGCCAATTTTATTTATAGAAGCTTTATTATTTTTTTGCATTTTGTTATTTCTTTTTCTATAACTACTTTATCATTTATTTTGTTTTAGATGTTTTACCCAGTATTCCTTTGCTATTCTTATACAAATACGCCAGTATTTAAGCTATGGCATTAAAAAAGAGGAAGCTGTGCTTCCCCTTTTTTTGCAACTTTGTTCTATTCGTTTTGTAAAATATTATACAAGCTCTAAAAGAACTTCCATAGCAGCATCTCCCTTACGAAGACCTACCTTTACGATTCTTGTATATCCACCGTGACGGTTCTCATACTTTGGTGCAATCTCTTCAAAAAGCTTCTTCGCCAAGTCTAACTTCTTGGTGTTCCTCTTTCTTCCGGCTGCTTCTGCAGGTCTAACTGTGGGAACATAGGTCGCTGCAAGAATCTGGCGACGAGCCTGCAAACGAGAAGGCTTATCCTTCTGAATGGACTTCTCTACTTCCTCATAAACGGTAACCTTCTTACCGTCTTTCACTTCTTTAACGCGCTTTCCATCAGCGTCCTTCTTTGCAACCTTTGCATTAACGACAACCATTTCATAGTTGTCTTTCTCTCTTACTGCCAAAGCAATAAGCTTCTCTACCTGCTTACGAACTTCCTTCGCTCTAGCCTCAGTAGTAAAAATCTTTCCATGCTCCAATAAAGAAGTGGTTAATGCACGAAGCATTGCCTTTCTCTGGTTTGAAGCTCTTCCTAACTTTCTATAATTTGCCATGTTTTCTCCTTATCCGTGCTTTTTAGTCTTACCGGTTGGCCTTACTGTTATCTATTCTTCCGGAAATGATAATCCCAGATTCAAATCTCTTAACTTCGCCAAAACTTCCTCAAGAGACTTTCTTCCAAGGTTTCGAACCTTCATCATATCCTCCGGTGTCTTGGAGGTTAACTCGGACACTGTGTTGATTCCTGCTCTCTTCAAGCAGTTATAAGAACGGACACTTAATTCCAGTTCATCAATATTCATTTCCATTACTTTGCCCTTTTCATCTTCGGGCTTATCCACCATAAGCTCTGTTGCAGCCACTTCTTCAGAAAGCGCTACAAACAAATCCAGGTGCTGAAAAAGCATTTGTGCCGCCTTGGAAATCGCATCTTCCGGAGACATACTTCCGTTGGTATATACATCCAAAGTCAATCGATCATAGTCCGTCATATTTCCTACACGGGTATTCTCGATAGACATATTTACTCTTTCCACAGGAGTATACAAAGCATCAATGTCCTGATATTCCTTTGGTGCTTCTACTCTTCCTTCTGCCTTTTCTCCGGAGTAACCCTGTCCTCTACTGATAAAGAGGGAAATGGAGCCTTGGGCTCCCGCCTCTACAGTAGCAATATGCTCTGTAGGATTACTCAGCTTAAGTTCCGACTCTCCAATAAAATCTTCAGCCAGAATCTCGGACTTTCCGGATAAATCAACGGAAACTTCCAGACTTTCCACTTCCTCCGGCAAAATCACCGCAATGCTCTTAAGATTGGTTAAGAGCTCAGGGAAACTTTCCTGAATTCCGGAAACCTTGTCTCCGGACAGATTTTCGATCTTAATTGCAGAAATCGCAGCCCCGGGCAGAGAGGAAAGCATCATCCTCCGAAGAGAATTTCCTAGGGTTGAGCCGTAGCCTCGTTCCAGTGGTTCACATACGAAACGACCAAAACGCTTATCCTCTGAAATTTCAAGAATTTCAATGTTTGGTTTTGTAAAATCAAACATGCTGCCTCCTTTTTTAGGCTATCATTACTTAGAATACAACTCGACGATTAACATTTCGTTTACAGGAACGTCAATGTCTTCTCTGTGTGGAAGAGACTTAATGGTTGCGCTAAGCTTCTCAGCATCCATCTCTAACCATGCCGGTACCATTCTGCCGTTGGTTACTTCCACAATATCCTTATATCTCTGTGCAGTTCTCATGGATTCTTTAATCTGAATTACATCACCTGCGGATACAAGATAAGAAGGAATGTTTACAATCTTTCCGTTAACGGTTACATGACGGTGTCCTACAACCTGTCTAGCTTCTCTTCTGGTTCTAGCCATTCCCATACGGAAAATAACGTTGTCCAGACGAGACTCTAAAAGAATCATAAGGTTCTCACCGGTCTGTCCTGCTAACTTCTCTGCCTTAGCATAGTAGTTACGGAAAGGCTTCTCTAATACGCCATAGATGAACTTTGCCTTCTGCTTCTCTCTAAGCTGAAGACCGTACTCGCTCATCTTTCTTCTTGGGTTACGAAGCTGTCTGTTGGATTTCTTATCCACTCCTAAAAATACGGGGTCCAGTCCAAGTGACCTGCATCTTTTAAGCACAGGAACTTTATCTACTGCCATTTTATCCTCCTAAATATCAAGTTTTGTCGACTCAACAAGCCAACATCCCTAAAAAATTGATACGCCCTTTACACCGATAAGGCTTCTTCAGGCTGACCACATGGTCATACTGTTCTGTACAAGCTTATGCCGCTATAGGAAATTCTATAATTCCCCGGGCACAGAGCATTATACTCTTCTGCGCTTTGGTGGGCGGCATCCGTTGTGTGGAACCGGTGTAACGTCCTTGATGGAGGTTACTTCCAATCCGTTTGCTGCTAAAGCACGGATTGCTGCTTCTCTTCCGGATCCCGGTCCTTTAACCATTACATCCACATACTTTAAGCCGTGTACCAAAGCTGCCTTTACAGCAGTCTCAGCAGCCATCTGCGCTGCATATGGAGTAGATTTTCTTGAACCTCTAAATCCCAGACCGCCGGCACTTGCCCATGATAAAGCATTTCCCTGAGCATCTGTCAAAGTAACGATAGTGTTATTGAAAGATGATTGGATATGTGCCTGTCCGCGTTCAACGTTTTTCTTTACGCGCTTTTTTGTCACTCTCTTACCAGTTGACTTAGCCATAGTTAAACTAACCTACTTTCCTTTTTCTCTTCTTCCTGTATTTAAAACATGAAGATCCATTAGTTACTGTTCAGACCTTACTTCTTCTTGTTAGCAACGGTCTTTCTTGGTCCCTTACGGGTTCTTGCATTGGTCTTAGTCTTCTGACCTCTTACGGGAAGTCCCTTTCTGTGACGGATTCCTCTGTAGCAACCAATTTCCTGCAAACGCTTGATGTTTAAAGCGATCTCTCTACGAAGGTCACCTTCTACCATCTGGTGTTCTGCAATATAGTTCGCCAGAGTCTTTACCTCATCGTCAGTTAAATCCTTAACTCTTGTGTCCGGATTTACGCCGGTTTCTGCAAGGATCTTGTCTGCTGAGGGTCTTCCGATTCCGTAGATGTAAGTCAAACCGATTTCGATTCGCTTCTCTCTAGGTAAATCTACACCTGCAATACGAGCCATCTTTGATTTCCTCCTGTTAATTAACCTTGTCTCTGCTTATGCTTAGGGTTTTCACAGATAATTCTGATGGAGCCCTTTCGCTTGATTACTTTGCATTTTTCGCAGATAGGTTTTACTGATGATCTTACTTTCATAAGTAAAATTCCCCTTTCCTTTACGAATTTGAACAGAGTTGCCGTATCATTCTAGCAAAACAGTCTTGAAATGTAAAGCGAAACCCTACTTATCTCTCCAGATAATTCTTCCCTTTGATAAGTCATAGGGAGAAAGCTCAATAGTCACCTTATCTCCCGGTAAAATACGAATATAGTTCATTCTTAATTTTCCGGAAATATGAGCCAATACCTGATGCCCGTTTTCCAGTTCCACCTGAAACATGGCATTTGGTAACTTCTCGATTACCTTACCTGTAATTTCGATTACATCTGATTTCGACATACTCAATTCATCCTTTCGATAGACTTAGGATTTCCGGTCCGTTGTCTGTGATTAAAATTGTATTTTCATAATGTGCCGTAAGCTTACCGTCCAGGGGAACCACCGTCCAGTCATTGGATAAAACCCTGACCTCCGGATTGCCTTCCGTAATCATGGGTTCTATGGCCAAGGTCATTCCTGCCTGTAGCTTCGGGCCTTTCTTCTTCATGCGATAGTTGGGGACTTCCGGATCCATGTGAACCTGATGGCCGATGCCGTGTCCCACATACTGGGTAACTACGCCGTAGCCGTGGGCTTCTACATAATCTCCGATGCTTCCGCAAATATCATTTAGATGATTTCCGGGAACCGCATTTTCGATTCCCCGGAAAAAGGATTCTTTACAAGTTTCCACCAGTCTTTTGGCATTGGGAGCGATTTCTCCCACCGCCCAAGTTCTTGCGGCATCGCTGTGATAGCCCTTGTAATTTACTCCGATATCGAAGGAAACGATGTCTCCCTCTTTTAAAATCCTTGTCTTCTCCGGTATTCCGTGAATCAACTCCTCATTCACGGATACGCAACAAGCTGCCGGAAAGTCATAGAGATGAAGAAAGCTGGGAGTACATTTTGCTTTTCGGATGAGCTCCTCTGCGTACTTATCCAGTTCGTAGGTGCTCTTTCCCGGGGCTACCGCCTCTCCTACCTTCTCATGTACTTCTGCAAGAACTTTGCCCGCTTCCCGCATCAGTTCAATTTCTCTTTTGGACTTAATCTCAATCATGGATTTTCCTTTCCACTTGGCTTAAGATTTCCTTTACCCTTGCAAATACCGTTTCCAAATCTTTTGTTCCGTCAATCTCTTCCAGGATTCCCTCTTTCTTATAGAAGGAAATCAATGGTTCGGTACTCTGATGATAAACCTTTAAACGATTTTTCACCGTATTTTCTTCATCATCTTTTCTCTGCACAAGATGCTCACCGCAGTTGTCGCAAATTCCCTCTTTTTTCGGCTTTAAGGTTTCCAAATGGAAAATCGCGCCACAATGGGGACAGGTTCTGCGGCCGGCCATTCTGTGAATAATCACATCATCCGGTACTTCAACGTCCAATGCAAGATCAATCTTTTCTCCTTTGGGAGCCAGTGCATTTTCTAAAGCTTCCGCCTGAGGAATGGTTCTGGGAAATCCGTCCAGGATATAGCCCTTCTCACAATCCTTTTCTTCCAAACGGTTCAGAAGCATCGCAATGGTAATTTCATCGGGAACCAGTTCTCCGTGATCCATATATGCCTTTGCCTTTAAACCAAGCTCCGTTTCCCCTTTAAGATTTGCACGGAAAATGTCTCCGGTGGAAATATGGGGTAAACCGTAAACCTTAGAAATACGACTTGCCTGGCTTCCTTTTCCCGCACCAGGCGCTCCTAACATGATAATCTTCAATATGGGCCTCTTTCATGATGGGATAAACCACTATGAGCCTCCTTAGTAAACTAAGGAGGCTATAGATTAGTTGTCTAAAAATCCTTTGTAGTTTCTAATTACCATTTGAGAATCGATAGCCTTCAAGGTTTCCAAAACAACACCTACGATGATGATTAAAGAAGTTCCGGAGAAGGAAATTCTGCTGACGTTAAATACGCCTGAAATGATAATGGGAACTAATGCAATAATAGCCAGTCCGGTGGCTCCGATAAAAATGATATATCGAAGAATACCTTCCAGATAATCACTGGTCGGCTTTCCCGGTCTGATTCCGGGAATGAAACCACCCTGCTTCTTCATATTGTTTGCTACTTCCAATGGATTAAAGGAAATAGAAGTATAGAAGTAAGCAAAGAAATACAGTAGGGCAATGTAGAGAACTAAACCTAAGGAATAAATCGGTGCATTGGGGTTTGCCCAGGAACCGGAGTTTAATCCCATGATGATCTGTCCTACAATAGAGCTTTGATCCACCCTTACAATCTGTCCGATAACAACCGGCATGGTCATTAAGGAGGAAGCAAAGATTACCGGCATAACGCTTGCCGTATTTACCTTTAACGGAATCTGAGACTGCTGTCCGCCAACAAGTCCTCTTCCCTGTACTCTTCTACTATACTGCACCGGGATTCTTCTTTCTGCATCCTGTAGAACTACGGTAAACGCCACCATACAGAAAATTGCCGCAGCAATGATAATGGCTGCTACAACCATCTTTGCAGTGTTGTTTCCCATAATGAATCTCTCATAAAGTGTGAGAAAATCCTGTGGAACGGAGGATAAGATATTGAACAAAAGAACCAGGGAAATACCATTTCCCACTCCCTTGTCCGTGATTCTTTCACCAATCCACATCAGAAGTGCAGATCCGGCTGTCATTGCTACTACGCAAATCACTACGCCGGCAATCTTACGAAAGACTGAACCCTCTGCATATCCAATCAGAAGTCCGGAACCGCCAAATCCTACCGCCATGGCTGTAGACTCTAAAAGAGCTAAACCGATGGTTACGTATCTGGTATATTCTGTCAGCTTCTTTCTTCCCTCTTCTCCATCCTTCTGCATTTCTTCCAGGGCGGGAATCGCCACGGTTAAAAGCTGAATAATAATGGAGGAAGTGATATAGGGGGTAATGGATAATGCAAAAATACTGAGCTGCTCGAAGGATCCTCCGGTCATGGTGTTAAACCAACCGAAGGCATCATTTCCGGCCATGCTCTTAAATAAATCTCCAAAATATCCCGGATTTACACCCGGGATAGGAAGATTTGATCCAAAACGAATAACTACGAGCATAAGGAAAACATAAATAAGACGATCTCTTAAATCTTTTACCTTAAATGCATTTCGTATTGTTTGAAGCATTTAGATCACCTCACAGGTTCCGCCCACAGCCTCAATCTTCTCCTTTGCGCTCTCGGAGAAAGCATTTACCTTCACAGTAAGCTTCTTTGTTAATTCACCGTTTCCAAGAATCTTAACACCGTCATTTACCTTACGGATGATTCTCTTCTCCAGTAAATTCTCTAAAGTAACCTCATCTCCTGCATTGTAACGATCTTCCAATACGGAAACGTTGATTCCTGTAATTACCTTTGAGTTGGGATCTGTAAATCCTCTCTTAGGAATACGACGGAATAAGGGCATCTGTCCACCCTCGAAACCGATTCTTGGTGCTCCGGAACGAGCCTTCTGACCCTTGTGTCCCTTACCTGCTGTCTTACCATTTCCTGAACCGTGACCTCTGCCACGACGGAAATTCTGGGAGTGCTTAGAGCCCTCTGCAGGTGATAACTTTGATAACTCCATAGTCGCCTCCTTAAATCTCTTCCACTTTTACCAAGTGATTGACTCTCTGAATCATTCCCTTAGTGGTGCCATTGTTCGGAAGCTCTACAGACTGACGAATCTTCTTAAGTCCAAGAGCCTGAACGGTTGCCTTCTGCTTAGGGATGGCACCGATAGGAGACTTCACTAAAGTAATTTTTAATTTATCTGCCATTTCTACCCTCCCTCTTAACCTGTAATTTCTGCTACAGTTTTGCCACGGAGTGCAGCGAACTGCTCAGGAGTCTTCATAGAAGTAAGTCCCTGTAAAGTTGCATAAACTACATTTGTCTTGTTGTTAGATCCTAAAGACTTTGTACGGATGTTTCTGATTCCTGCCAACTCACACACCATACGAGCAGGTCCGCCGGCGATGATACCTGTTCCTTCAGGAGCCTTCTTCAGAAGAACTGTGGAAGCTCCGAACTTTCCAAGGTAATCGTGTGGTACAGACTTATCCTCATTTACAGGTACAGTAACCATGTTTCTTACTGCAGCCTCTCTTGCCTTACGAATCGCCTCAGGTACCTCAGTTGCCTTACCGGTACCGCAGCCAACGTGTCCATTTCCATCTCCAACTACTACAAGAGCGGAGAATCTCATGGTACGTCCACCTTTAACAGTCTTAGCAACACGCTTAATGGCTACTACGCTGTCATTTAACTCTAACTGATTTGCGTCAATTTTTTCGCGCTTCATCTTAGTGATTTCTCCTCTCGATTAGAATACTAGTCCGGCTTCTCTTGCAGCATCTGCAAGGGCCTGAACCTTACCATGATACAGGAAGCCGCCTCTGTCGAATACCACTTCCTTAACTCCCTTTGCCAATGCCTTCTCAGCGATGGCCTTACCTACATACTGAGCTGCCTCAACATTGTCGGTAAACTGCAAATTCGCATTCTTATCTAAGGTAGAAGCTGCACACAGGGTGTTCCCTGCAGCGTCATCAATAAGCTGTGCATACATGTGCTTATTGGAACGAAAAACCGCAAGACGTGGTCTCTCAGGAGTACCAGATAAACGGTTTCTGATTCTTGCGTGCTTTTTTTGACGAAGCTCGGCTTTATTTTTCTTGCTAACCATTCTACTTTCCTCCTATTATTTCTTACCAGTCTTACCGACTTTACGACGAATGACCTCGGTAGAGTACTTAATTCCCTTACCCTTATAAGGCTCCGGTGCTCTCTTAGAGCGGATTTCCGCAGCATACTGGCCAACCTTCTCTTTGTCGATTCCTCTGACAAATACGGTATTGGCTCCCTCTAATACGGTCTCCAAGCCTTCCGGATCTTCCATGGTTACAGGGTGAGAATATCCTAAAGTCAAAGTCAAGGTCTTACCCTGCTTTGCCGCTCTGTATCCTACACCGTTGATTTCCAGCTTCTTCTCGTATCCGTTGCTTACACCCTCAACCATGTTGAACAGTAAAGCTCTGCTTAATCCGTGAAGAGACTTTTCTTTCTTATTGTCATTTGGACGAGTAACCACTAAGTGGCCATCCTCTTCCTTGATTGTGATTTCTTTTGCAAAGGTTCTCTCTAAGGTTCCCTTTGGTCCCTTTACCTTTACTACATTGTCCTTAATCTCAACAGTAACGCCTGCCGGGATCGCGACCGGTAACTTTCCGATACGTGACATAGTATACTCCTCTCTTAAATTCTCAGTAAAATACTGTTTTCAGAAAATATATTCCGACAGATTACCATACAAAGGCAAGGACTTCTCCGCCTACACCCTTTTGTCTTGCTTCCTTGTCGGTGATTACACCCTGGTTTGTGGAAATGATTGCTGTACCTAGTCCACCAAGTACTCTAGGCATATTCTCTTTGCCGGCGTATACACGAAGACCCGGCTTGGAAATTCTACGAATTCCGGAAATGATCTTCTCATTCTTGTTGGAACCGTACTTCAGTCCGATCTTAATGTCCTGGAACTTTCCATTTTCAACTAACTCGCAGCTGGAAATGTAACCTTCCTTCAGAAGAATCTCAGCAATAGACTGCTTCATCTTAGATGCTGGGATACATACGCTGTCATGTTTTGCAGTGTTTGCATTACGAATTCTTGTAAGCATATCTGCGATTGGATCACTCATACTCATTTTTACGGATATCCTTTCTTTTTATCTATGAGGATGCGCCCTATGCACTATCCTCTTTGCAAACGAAATATCGAATGCTGATGCAGTCGATATTCGTTTTACAATCATTTTACCAAGATGCTTTTCTCACCCCTGGAATCTCTCCCTTATATGCTAACTCACGGAAGCATACACGGCAGATTCCGTACTTACGAAGTACAGAATGGGGACGTCCACAAATCTTACATCTTGTGTATTCTCTTGTGGAGAACTTTGCAGGTCTTTGCTGCTTTAATTTCATTGATAATTTAGCCATTTTTTCCTCCGATTATTTCGCAAAAGGCATATTGAACAGGGTAAGAAGCTCTCTGGACTCTTCGTCAGTCTTTGCAGTTGTAACGAAGATGATGTCCATTCCTCTAACCTTATCTACCTTGTCGAACTCGATTTCAGGGAAAATGATCTGCTCTTTGATTCCAAGGGCATAGTTTCCTCTACCATCGAAGGCATTGGGGTTTACACCACGGAAGTCTCTTACTCGAGGAAGAGCTAAGTTGATCAAACGATCAGCGAACTCGTACATCTTCTCTCCGCGAAGAGTAACCTTACATCCAATTGCCTGTCCCTCTCTGATCTTGAAGTTCGCAACGGACTTTCTTGCCTTTGTTGTTACGGCATGCTGTCCGGTAATGATCTCTAAATCACGTACTGCACTGTCGAGAACCTTGGAATTTTCTTTTGCTTCACCAACACCCATGTTGATGACGATTTTTTCAAGCTTTGGAATTTCGTTAACATTCTTATAGTTAAACTTCTTCTGCATAGCTTCTTTGATTTCGCTATTGTAAATTTCCTTTAATCTAGCCATCCTTTATTCCTCCTTTCTCTTAGTCAATAACCTTACCGGTCTTCTTAGCCACACGAACCTTCTTGCCATTCTCAAGCTTGAATCCTACGCGAGTAGCCTGTCCATCAACAACAAGCATTACATTGGATGCATCCAAAGCTGCTTCCTTACGAACAATTCCGCCCTGTGGGTTAGCCTGACTTGGCTTCTGGTGCTTGGTTACCATGTTGCAACCTTCTACCACTACCTTGTTGGTCTTTGGATCGAAGGATAAAACCTTACCCTGCTTACCATTGTCCTTACCGGTAATGATCTTTACCATATCGTCTTTCTTAATTCTACGCATCTGGCTCCCCTCCTTATAATACTTCCGGTGCGAGGGATACGATCTTCATGTAACCATGATCTCTTAACTCTCTTGCTACCGGTCCAAAGATACGGGTGCCCTTTGCGGTATTATCCTCCTTGAGAATAACTGCTGCGTTCTCATCGAAACGGATATAGCTACCATCTTTTCTTCTGGTCTCATCCACTGTACGAACCACAACGGCCTTTACAACGTCACCCTTCTTAACCTGTCCGCCGGGAATAGCGTCCTTTACGGAAGCTACAATGGTGTCACCAATGGCGGCATATCTTCTGGTAGAGCCTCCCATAACACGGATGCAAAGAAGCTCTCTTGCACCTGTGTTATCAGCAACTCTAAGTCTTGTTTCCTGCTGAATCATATATGCTCCTTCCTTGCTCCTATATTACTTCGCCTTCTCAATGATGGAAGTAAGTCTCCATCTCTTGGTCTTAGACAAAGGTCTGGTTGCCATTACCTTAACTGTATCTCCCTCACCAGCCTCATTGTTCTCATCATGAGCGTAAATCTTAACGGTACGCTTTACGATCTTTCCAATAAGAGGGTGCTTCACGTGATCTTCAATAGCGATAACGATGGTCTTGTCCATCTTTGCACTAACCACCTTACCGGTACGGGTTTTTCTCAGATTTCTTTCCATTATTCTGTTCTCCCTTCTCACGCTTTCGCTTTCTCAGTGATAACAGTCTGAATCCGAGCGATGTTTTTCCGAACCTCGGTAATGCGGGCTGTATTATCCAACTGATTGGTTGCATTCTGGAATCGCAGATTGAAAAGTTCTTTCTTTGCGGAAACCAGCTCTTCATTCAGCTGCTCAGCTGACTTTGCCTTCAGCTCTTCTAAATATGTTTTCTTTTTCATTAGTTATCACCGCCTTCCAGATCTGCCTTTGCGACGATTTTGCAGTTACAAGGAAGCTTGTGAGAAGCAAGACGTAATGCCTCTCTTGCAATTTCCTCCGGTACACCGGCAATCTCAAATAACACGCGTCCCGGCTTAACTACTGCAACCCAGTACTCTGTAGCACCCTTTCCGGATCCCATACGTACTCCCAAGGGTTTTGCAGATACAGGCTTGTCTGGAAAAATGTCGATCCAAACCTTACCGCCACGCTTAATGTATCTTGTAAGGGCAACTCTGGCTGCCTCGATCTGATTGGATCTGATCCAACAAGGTTCAGTGGAAATAATTCCGAATTCTCCATGGCTAACGGTATTGCCTCTAGTAGCCTTACCGGTCATTCTTCCGCGCATCTGCTTACGGAATTTCGTTCTCTTAGGCATTAACATAATTATTTCTCGCTCCCTTCCTTATTTTTCTTGGCAGGAAGTACCTCGCCCTTGTAAATCCATACCTTTACTCCTAATTTTCCATAGGTAGTATCGGCCTCAGCAAATCCATAATCGATATCTGCACGAAGAGTCTGAAGAGGAATTGTTCCCTCGCTATAGAACTCACGTCTTGCGATATCCGCTCCGCCCAAACGTCCACCAACGGAAGCCTTAATTCCTAAAGCTCCTGCCTTCATGGTTCTGGACATAGCCTGCTTCAAAGCTCTACGGAAAGATACACGGTTCTCTAAGGACAACGCGATACTTTCTGCAACAAGCTGTGCATCTCTATCCGGTCTCTTGATTTCCTTGATATCGATGAAGATGTTCTTGTTGGTAATCTTCTGAACATCCTTCTTTAACTTCTCGATTTCCGCTCCGCCCTTACCGATAACGTATCCGGGCTTAGCAGTAAATACGATAATGCGAACCTTATCCTCAGCCGCTCTCTCGATTTCAATCTTAGAGACATTTGCGGAATACAGCTTCTTCTTTAAAAATTCTCTGATCTTGTGATCTTCGATAAGATTATCTGCAAAGTTTTTCTTGTCTGCGTACCACTTAGAATCCCAGTCCTTAATGATACCGACTCTCATACCGTGCGGATTGACTTTCTGTCCCATTCCTTGCCTCCTTACTTTCTTTCGTCCAGAATAACAGTGATGTGTGAGCTTCTCTTGAAGATTCTGTAAGCTCTACCCTGTGCTCTTGGGTGGATTCTCTTTAATGTTGGAGCTGCATTTGCGAAGCACTCTGCAACATAAAGATTCTCTCTATTCATATTGTTATTGTTTTCTGCATTAGCAGCTGCGGACGCAAGAAGTTTCTTAACCAATGTGGAAGCATATCTTGGGTTATAGGTAACGATTCCCAATGCCTCTTCCAAGCCCTTGCCACGAATAGCATCTAAAACAAAGCAAGCTTTCTGTACAGACACTCTAGCATAAGAAAGCTTAGCGGAAGGTCTTTTATCTTTATTTGCATTTCTCTCTCTTTTAATCTGAGATCTATGACCTTTTGACATTTTTCATGTCCTCCTTTCTCTATGCAGATTATCCTCTTCTTTCGTCGCCGTTACCGTGATGTCCGCGGTAAGTTCTTGTTGCAACGAATTCTCCCAGCTTGTGTCCTACCATATCCTCTGTAACATATACAGGAACATGCTTTCTTCCGTCATGAACCGCAATGGTGTGTCCAACAAATGACGGGAAGATTGTGGAACGACGAGACCAAGTTTTCACTACTGTCTTTTGATTCTGTGCATTCAGTGCATCCACAGCCTTTAAAAGACTCTGATCTGCAAATGGTCCTTTTTTAATAGAACGTGCCATTTTTCTTTCTCCTCCTCAATTATTTGATGGCTCTACCATCACGTCTTCTTACGATAAGCTTATTGGAAAGCTTCTTCTTGTTTCTGGTCTTCAAACCAAGTGCAGGCTTACCCCAAGGTGTGCAAGGTCCGCTCCGTCCGATAGGAGCTCTACCTTCTCCACCTCCGTGTGGGTGGTCGTTAGGGTTCATTACAGATCCGCGAACTGTCGGGCGGATACCCATATGACGCTTTCTTCCTGCCTTACCGAGATTGATGAGGTTGTGGTCTCCGTTACCTACTACACCGATGGTTGCACGGCACTCGATGGGAACCATTCTCATTTCTCCGGAAGGAAGTCTTAAGGTTGCGTACTTTCCTTCTCTTGCCATAAGCTGTGCTGCATTTCCTGCAGAACGAACCAGCTGTGCTCCCTTACCGGGCTTTAACTCGATAGCATGAATCTCGGAACCTACAGGAATAGCGGACAATGGTAAGCAGTTTCCTACTCTTGCCTCTGCCTCTGCCCCGGACATAACCTTCATTCCGTCAGTTAAACCGTTAGGTGCAAGGATATATGCCTTGGATCCGTCTGCATAAGAGAGAAGTGCGATGTTTGCAGAACGGTTTGGATCGTACTCGATACCTACAACAGTTGCCACAACTCCGTCCTTGGTGTTTCTCTTAAAGTCGATGATTCTGTATTTCTGCTTGTTTCCGCCACCGTGATGACGAACAGTGATCTTACCCTGGTTATTTCTACCGGCAGTCTTCTTATTCTTTGCCAAAAGAGATTTTTCCGGTGTCTTCTTAGTAACTTCAGCGAAGTCGGAACCGGTCATATTTCTTCTGGACGGTGTATAAGCTTTATATGTCTTAATACCCATTTTCCTTTTTCTCCTTCTTTCTGCGTATAATTGAGAAATTTTTTCACGCAGTTCTTAGCAATTTACAGTGCGCTGAAAATCTCGATTTCTTTAGACTCAGCAGTCAATGTAACGATTGCCTTCTTAGTCTTAGCTGTCTTTCCGAATACCATTCCTCTTCTCTTCTTCTTTCCGTCAAGGTTCATGGTGTTAACAGCCTTTACCTTTGTTCCTTCGAACATCTTCTCTACAGCTTCTCTGATCTGAATCTTGTTAGCTTCAGGGTTTACCAGGAAGGTGTACTTTTTCTCGCTCATGTCTGCCATGGACTTCTCAGTCACAACAGGGCGAAGAATCACATCGAAATATTGTAAGTTAGCCATTATGCGTATACCTCCTCAAGTTTTAAAAGAGCCGCCTTTGTAGCTAATACAGTGCCGTACTTCAAAACATCGTAAACGTTTAACTCGTTAACCTGAGCTGTCTTTACATTCTGAATATTTCTTGCAGAAAGCACAGTATTCTGATCATTCTGATCCAGAAGAACGAAAGCCTTGTTTACCTTGAAAGCGTCTAACATGCTCTGGAAGTTCTTGGTCTTGATTTCGTCGAAACGAATCTCATCCAATACAATAAGCTTGTTCTCTGCCACTGCGTTAGACAGTGCAGACTTTAACGCTGCTCTCTTTTCCTTCTTGTTCATGCCGGTGGTGTAATCTCTTGGAGTCGGGGCAAATACTACTCCGCCGCCCTTCCACTGCGGGGCACGAATGGAACCTTGTCTTGCATGACCTGTTCCCTTTTGTCTCCAAGGCTTTCTTCCGCCTCCGGAAACCTCTGCACGAGTAAGGGCTTTCTGTGTTCCCTGACGCTTGTTAGCAAGCTGTGCAACTACTGCGAGGTGTAATAAGTGCTCGTGAACCGGTGCTGCGAAAATCGCATCATTCAGATCCATCTTGCCAACTTCCTTACCCTGCATATTAAATACAGATACGTTAGCCATTAGTATGTTCCTCCTTCCTTCTCGTCTTAGGACTTAACAGCTTCTTTGATGGTTACAAGAGCCTTCTTTGGTCCCGGAACCGCACCCTTTACCAGGATTAATCCCTGTTCTGCATCAACCTTCACTACAGTAAGGTTCTGAGTAGTAACCTTTACCGCACCCATGTGAGAGGGCATTCCCTTACCGGGAAGTACTCTGGATGGTGTTGCAGATGTACCGTTAGATCCCTGATGACGATGGAACTTAGAACCGTGGGTCATTGGTCCTCTGTGCTGTCCATATTTCTTAATAGCAGATGCAAATCCCTTACCCTTGGAAGTAGCGCTTACGTCTACCTTATCTCCTTCAGCAAAGATATCTGCCTTAATCTCATCTTTAACCTTATACTCTTCTGCATTCTCAAAACGGAATTCTCTTAAGAATCTCTTGTAAGAAACGCCGGCCTTGTCGAACTGTCCCTTAAGAGGCTTGTTCACCAGCTTCTCTCTCTTCTCTAAAAATCCCACCTGAACTGCCTTGTAACCGTCGTTCTCAAGGGTCTTTACCTGGGTAACCACGCAAGGACCGGCCTGCAGTACAGTTACTGGAATCAACACACCATTTTCATCCCAAATCTGTGTCATTCCTACTTTTGTTGCCAAAATAGCTTTCTTCATCTGTTCTCCTTTCTACAGCGGAACCGTAATCGGTTCATACTAGAATTATTTGTTTTTCATCTTGATGTCTACGAAAACACCTGCGGGCATCTCCAATCTCTGTAAGCTGTCCATGGTCTTCTGGTTAGGATTGATGACATCAATCAATCTCTTGTGGGTTCTCTGCTCGAACTGCTCGCGAGAATCCTTGTACTTGTGCACTGCACGAAGAATTGTTACAACTTCCTTCTTGGTAGGAAGAGGTACTGGGCCGGAAACCTGAGAACCTGTCTTCTTGCAGTTCTCTACGATTTTTGCGGCGGATTCGTCCACAAGGCCGTGCTCGTAAGCCTTGAGGGTGATTCTCATTACTTGACTTGCCATAAAAAAAGTCGCCTCCTATCGGGTTATTGACGATAAGTTGGTGACTGTACACGTTTCCGCGCGTATCTTATAAAAATACACACGCCGCACCCGCTGCTTGGTGCTTAGATTGTAGTACAGTGACCTGCCGTCAGTTTCAAAACTTGACATTCGCTCCAGAAAGCTCTCTGTAGAAACTTATACATTACTGCTTTCATTTCTATAGTAATCTTTTCCTTCAACGCTATCATGCCACAGCCGTACTAAAATACCATATCCCCGGCCGGAAAGCAAGATTTATCCCGCTTTTTTTGCACAAAATCAAAAACATAAGCAAAACAACTTATCACCAAGAATCCTTGTTTCCGGATTCAATTCCACGCCACCGTGCGTGTCGCATAAGTATAATAGAAAAAAGAAGCCTTGTAAAGACCTCTTTTTCTCGGATTATAAAATATTTAGATTTGCTTTACATCGGAAAAATCCCTTTTGCAGTGACACTTAAAAAGTTCCTGCTCGTCAAATTCCGAAATACTGCAAAGCTTTTTCATAATGTAAAATCGGCTAAAATCAGGAATCCTCTTCCACTGAAATCCCTTGGAATCAGGAATC
>CALHIC010000099.1 GCA_938030845.1 uncultured Oribacterium sp.
CAAAGAAATTCTGGCAAAAGATGCCTTCCTGGAAATGAAGACCGATAATCAAGACCTATTTAGCTATTCCTTGGAAAGCTTGAAGGAATGTCACTGGCAGATTCTGGCAAATACAAGAGATTTACACCATAATCCTGTCCTGAATGAGGGAAATGTGATGACGGAATATGAGGAAAAGTTCTCTTCCAAGGGAAATCCCATTTGCAAGTTTATAGCTAAGCCTTAACTATCACTTTCCAGCAAGCTCCTGGCAACAAGTAATTCAAAATATTATGGCAAAGATACTTAGATATAGGCATACTTTTGCTACTGTTTTTAGCACTGTTTTTCCATAAAAAATACTTGCCTCGCCTATCCCTATCATGCTATACTCAGTCGGTATGTAAATTTGAAAGGAATGGTTTTCCATGAAGATTTTTTTGGTTATTGTATTTGTATTGCTGGGCTTAGCATTGTCTGCCATTATTCTGATGCAGGAAGGTAAGAGTCAGGGCTTAGGTGCTCTCTCCGGTACCACCGACAGCTATTGGCAGAAGAATAGAGGTCGTTCCGTTGAAGGGAACTTAGAGAAGTTTACCAAGTTTGCGGCTTTTGCCTTTTTTGCTGTGGCATTGGTGCTGGACATTATTTGGTAAGTTTATTCCTCTGTATGATAAGCCTGCATTTTATGCAGGCTTTTTCTCATATCCAAAGATAATTTATTCAGAAAAACAGACGCGGCAGGATAACGGGAGTTCATACAGTTCCTCAGACAGTTCCTCAAATTTTCACAGAAAACACTTGTAAACCATAAAAGGAATTAAAGACTAAAAGGAGTAAAATGCGGGAAGAGCAAAGGGAAAAATTAAAGAAGATCATCTTGGATCTTATCAAGGATCCAAGCTACCACCCCATGAAGGAAAAGGAACTTTGCTTCTTTCTTGGTGTGCCAAAAGAAGAAAAGGCAGCCTTTCAGGAGCTTCTTATGGAAATGCAGGAAGAAGGCATTATCGGCATTTCCCTGCAGGGAAAATACAGTAGGGCGGAAAGCTTCTCCCAAAAGGGCACTTTTCATGCCAGCAGGCGAGGCTTCGGCTTTGTTTCTCTAAGTGAAAAGGAAGAAGAGGTCTATATTCCCAAGGGGGAAAGCGGTAATGCCATGGACGGAGACCTGGTAAAGGTCATCCTTACAAAACGGGCGGAAAACGGCAGTAAGGCCGAGGGAAAAATCAGCAAGGTTTTAGAACGGGCCAATAAGGAAGTGCTGGGACTTGTGAAGGAAAAGCGGGAAGGGCTTTATCTTTCTCCGGATAACCCCAAACTTCCGGATTGTATTTTGATTTCTCCGGGAAGAGATAAGGGTGCTGTTCCCGGAGATAAGGTTGTGGTAGAAATCCTTTCCTATGGTCCTTCCAAGGAGAACAATGCACCTCGAGGTCGAATTCCCCGGAAAAGAATCAGTTCCCTTCTCTCCTACCCTGTTGGAGAAGTAAAGGAGATTTTAGGAAATAAAAATGATCCGGGAATGGATGTGCTTTCCGTGATTCGATCCTTCTCCCTACCGGAGGAATTCTCCGAGGATGTACTTTTGGAGGCCAATCAGCTTCCCAATACCGTATCCCCTGAGAAGGCTGAGGAGCCGGGACGAAAGGATTTTCGAAAGCTTACCACCATCACTATTGACGGAGAGGATGCCAAGGACTTGGACGATGCCATTTCTTTGGAATATTTTCCGGAGAAGGAAGAATACCGCCTTTATGTGCACATTGCGGATGTAAGCGACTATGTGAAGGAAGGAAGTGCTCTGGATTTGGAAGCACTGGAGAGGGGCACCTCCGTTTACCTGACAGACCGGGTAATTCCTATGCTGCCGAAGGCTTTAAGCAACGGCATTTGCTCCCTCCATGAGGGAGTGGACAGACTTTGCCTTAGCTGTATTATGGACTTCGACCGGGAAGGCCGCCCCCTCTCCCATGAAATTACGCCCTCCATCATTTGCTCCAATAAAAGAATGTCCTATCACAAGGTAACAGCGCTTTTAGAGGACAAGGAATGGGAGGACCCGGAGGAGAAGCTTTCTTATCTGCCTTTCCTAGAGCTTCTTA
>CALHIC010000100.1 GCA_938030845.1 uncultured Oribacterium sp.
CGGTTTTCGGTAGGAAAAGAATGTTATAGTGCCGAGTTCCGCTTTGTAAAAGCTTTTGGAGGAAAGGAAGAGTATGAAGAAAAAGATTTATCCTATTATCGCCCTGTCATTTGCCATCATGATGAGTGCTTGTGGCGGTAAGAAAGCAGCAGAGCCCAGCAGTGTAGAGAAGGAAGAGACAGAGAAGGCAACAAGAGAAGAAACGGAAAAGGAAACGGAAGAGGAAACCGAGAAGGAAGAAGCTTCCGATGCCAAGGATCTCATTGTTCCCGGTTATGCATTGGGGGAGATTCCCGCCATTCCCGCAGTGGAGATTAACGGTCTTGGAATTTTTGAAAATCCTGCAGCGAAGATTACCATGGACAAAACAGAAGCCTTAAGTTCCGTTCCCGGTATCACCGTTACCCCTGTAAAGCTGGAGAATGATCAGATTTTCCGTGGAAACAGTGTGATGCAGCTGGGAGAAGGAGGAGCCGGTCAGATGAGCTCCGACGGTCTTACCGTGCAGACAGACGGAAATGGAGCGGGACAGTATGTGGATGCAGAGAGAGGACTTACCATCCAGAGAAATACCGACGGTTCCGGACAATATGTGGATGAGCAGAAGGGAATCACTTTACAGGTGAATTCTGACGGGACAGGACAGTATTCCGATGATGGACAGGGCATTACGCTCCAGGTTAGCGAAGGCGGTAATGGAATCTTCACGGACACGAAGAAGGACATTACCATGATGGTCAGCGATAATTCCACCAGCTATACCCAGGGCTCTATTGACATTGATGTAAAGCCGGATGGAAGTGGAAGCTACTATAACAGTGAAACCGGTTTAAGCATTAAAAATGATGGACAGGGAAAGGCAGTGATTAGTCTTGGCAATGACGAAAAGACCGTAGATGCCAAGCCTTTGGAGAAGCCTACAAAGTTGCCAAAGCTTTCCATGGTTCCTGCAGTACCAAGTCTGGAGGCCAACAGTCTTTTGATTACTCTGGATTCCGGCGTTCTTTTCGATGTGGATAAGTATGATATCCGTCCGGATGCGGAGAAGATTTTAAACGATTTGGCAACAGTATTAAAGGAAGGGGGAATTACAGCCTTCCAGATTGACGGACATACCGACTCCATGGATACGGATGAACACAATCAGGTGCTTTCCGAGAATCGTGCAAATTCCGTAAAGAGCTATTTGGCATCTCAGGGCGTGACTGCGGAAATCACCACCCACGGTTACGGAGAAAGCCGTCCTGTTGCCACCAATGATACCCCGGAGGGAAGACAGCAGAACAGACGTGTAGAGATTATTGTTCCTACCGCATAAAAGAACAACAGTGTATCAGATAGAAAAAGAACTATGGAAGCCATGACTTCCATAGTTCTTTTATCTTTTCAGAAAAATAATAGATTGTGCTTTAATTTGCCAATCTTAGTCGGCAAACTCGGTGTGGGCTACCTTCCATTTTCTGATGGCAATACCGAGCCAAAAGCTGTAAATTCCCAAAGTGATAATGCAAAGCAGGAACCACTTAATCCACTGCAGAAAGAGGTTAGTGGCTTTGCCGGTAAAACGAAGGCGATGCCCGTTGATGACGGTGTGGGAAATTTCCCAGTTATAAATCATGCAAAGAGCCCAAGGAAAGCAGATTCCAAAGGTGCACATTGTGATGAGGCTTCCTAGTAGTGACCATCCAATAAGCTGCAATAAACCGCCGTCAAAATAAGATTCTCCCATAAATACTCCTTTTCTTTAAAAACGTAAAATACTCATAAATTATAAAGAAAATAAGAAAAAAAGCAAGTTCCGGATTTTATGCACAGATTGTACACTCGGGATCTTGCTTTTTAGAGTATCTTATTCTTAAGGTATCTTATTCTTAAAGACTCACTTTTAGGCGGCTTTTTTATCCATTCTTTTTCTCTAACTGCTTACTGATGGCAGTGGCACAGGCAATATCTCCAATCACATTGACGGTGGTGGCACCCATATCTGCCAGAGTATTTACGGAAATATAAACCCCCAGGATTTGGTTGATGGGAAGTCCTGCCATAGGAGCCAGGGCGGCAAAGGCGGCAATAGCTCCTCCCGGTACGCCCGGAGTTCCGATACTGAGCAAAGTATTAGCTGCCAAAACCGTAATCATGGTGTCCAGCGTTAGAGGAATGCCCAAGGCGGCGGCAAAGAAGCTGATCATAAAGGACATCAGAATACTCACCGCATCCATGTTAATGGTGGCACCCAGAGGCAGTGTTAAGGAGGCTACCTCCTCCGGAACTTCCAGAGATTCCACCGCACATTCAATAGAAAGGGGGAGGGTAGCATTGGAAGAACAGGTGGAAAATGCATTTAAGCTGGCAGGGGCAATAGAGCTAAAGAATTTGCCCACGGGGATTTTTCCGACTAAGCGTACGATACCGCCGTATACAATCAGGGTATAAAGGGCAAAGGTGATGTATAAGGCCAGCATAACCTGTCCCAGCTGTAGAACTGTCTTGATGCCGTTGCTGTACATTACCGTAGCCATACAGGCAAAAACGCCGATGGGGGTAAAAAGCATTATCTTCGAAACAATAAAAATGGAAATATCATGAATGGAGGTACAAAGCTTCACAAAGGGCTCCGCCTTTTCCTTCAGGGAGAGGCAGGCAAGTCCCATAATGATGGCAAAGGAAAGCACCTGCAGCATATTTCCCTCGGAGAATGCTGCAATGGGATTGGAGGGGATGATATTTTCTAAAGTTCCCAGAAGA
>CALHIC010000101.1 GCA_938030845.1 uncultured Oribacterium sp.
CATCCATAAAGTACCATTTATCCGATACCTTCTTCCAGCCGGTAACATTTTTTCCCTTCTCCTTATATTGCCACTTTCCGGGAGTACTTTGCACCCAACCGTTTTCCACGGAAGCCTGAGACTCTGCTGTAGGCCCTCCGGTGCTGATGGTACTGTTTTCTTCTTTATTCAGGCTTGTATTGCCCCCATTGGAAGAGTTGTTTCCGGAAGAGTTATTTCCGGAAGCACCGCCGGAATTGTTGCCGCTCTTATTGCCGCCGTTCTTTCCGGAATTTCCGTTATTGGAATTATTGCTGTTCTTTCCGTTGTTGGAGGAATCATTAGAAGAATTTCCGCCATTGTTGGAGCTGTTCCCGGAAGCACTGCCTGACTTTCCGGCATTTTTCTCGGAAGGATTGCCTCCGCCATAAGCCTTCCAGGAAAATTCCGTGGTAACCAGTCCTTTGATTCCTCGCACCACACCCTTCTCACTGGACTGCCAAATGGTGGTGGTACTTCCCTCTACCGGACGATACACCCGATCCAAGGGATAGGCCGCAAACCATACATCATAGGGCAAATCCGATAAATTCATGTGCTTGGTCAGCCAGGTTTTATTGGCATAGACCATGGGAATAAATCCCGCATCCTTCACCCTCTTACAGTAGGCGTTGGTCATGGCGGTAAGCCCTTCCTTCGTAAGGCCGTCGGAAAGCATGGAGCCGACCTCCAGGTCATAGGCCACCGGATATTCAAACTTATAGGGCTTAATCTTCTTTACGGTAAGCTTGGCCTCTGCCAAGGCGTCGTCCATATTTTTCGCTGTGGAGCAAAGGTAGGCTCCCACCTTAATACCGGCCTTCTGAGCGCCCTTTACGTTCTCATCAAAATAGGCGTCTTCCTTGGTGCCGTAGGCGATACGAATCATGACAAAGTCCAATCCGTCCTTCTTCGCCGCATCCCAATCAATGGGACCGTTTTCATTCTGGAACTTGGAAACCTCGGTTCCCTTCTCCAGATACTTTAAATCGGAGCCGTCCGCGTTGGTATAACCGTACCAGCCGGAGTAATCTAAAGCCCCCGAAGAGGAGCTGTTACTCTGGCTCGAATTGTTGGTACTGCTTGACGTACTGCTTCCTGTGCTATTCCCTGCATTTTTTCCCAGACTGTCCCCGGGGCCCGCGGCATAGCTTACGCTTTGTCCAAAAAGCAGGCTTAACGACAGGACGGTCAGGACGGCGACTCTTCGCCCTTTCTTCTGAAATTCCATACTTCCTCCATCATCTTTAACCCCGCTAGCTTATCAGCTTTTCAAGGGCAAATGCAATACCGTCCATAGAACTGTAAGAGTTTTTCAGAATTCAGTAAGAGTTTCCGAAAATATCCGGATACAAAAAGCCCCGGGACGCTGATAAGCTCAGCATTCCGGGGCTTTTTGCCGCATTTGCCACTTTCGTGGACTTTTTTATCACACACATTCTACTAGGAGAACTTGATAACTATTTGAGGGATAATTTTCTTAGGAATTTTATCCTTGTGATAGTAATATCGGCGGTATGATATAGAGTATAAGCGATTTTCTTATTTTTTAAAGAAAAATATTTTTATACGAACCTTCTAATGGATTTTATAGGCTTGTAGGTTGCAGATTCAATGGTTACACCGGAGCGGGAATTCAATGCGGAAAGCATTCTTCCGTTTCCTAAATAGATTCCTACATGGCCTGCATAAGCCAAAACATCACCGGGAATCGCATTTGCCAAAGATCCTACATTGGTTCCCATGGTTCCAATCTCTGCAGAGGAATGGGGAAGGCCGATGCCGAAGTGTCCGAAGATTCCCATTAAGAAGCCGGAACAGTCCGATCCGTGAAGAAGGCTTACTCCGCCGTAGCGATAAGGTCTGCCGATATACTGGGTTGCATAATCTACAATCTGCTGACTTCTGCTGACAGTATCTCCCACCAAAACATCGTCGGAAAATAAAGAAGTAGACTGATCCTCCTGAGAAATGATAGCACCTTCCTCGGAAAATACCAAAAGCTCCTCTTCCTTTGGACTTGCGGAAGCAGTGAAAGCAGTACTCATGCTCAAACTCATCAGAGCAAGGGCAAGGGCTAAGCCTTTTTTCCCAAATTTAAGAGCGCTTCTTCTCATTCCTTTCCGATTCGCTTTTCCTAAATTCCCGTTTACGGAATTTCCCTCTTCTGTTCTATTGTTCTTTACTGTAAAATTCGCGTCCTGCATAAACTCTCCTTTATGGTTTGTGTTACAGTTTGCCATTTTAGGGAGAAAATGTGGCGAAAATAAAAACACAAGATGAAGATTCACTAACGCATTCTTACAAAACTGCCTAGTGTTTTTACATTTTCATCCCGTGTTTTTTACGAAATTCTGACATTTTCTTATTTTGGAAGCATTTTTACGCCTCTTTGGTAAAATGGTTCCATTTTTTTAGTCATAAGTAAATTTCTTCATAACAATTTTTCTTTTCTTTGATTCCATGCTTTTCTCTTTTTTTATTCCTTGCTTTTTATCTCCCTTAAACTTTACTTTTCTTCTCTCTTTATTCTTTGCTTTTATTCTCTAAATCCCGCTCTTCTTCCGCCTTTTCACCGCTTGGGGTATAGCCAATCCACTTCTCGGAAAAATGCACGTCGAAGAAATGAATAATCGGTCCCAGGAAAAGGGCGGAAACCAAGGTTCCGATTCCTACCAATCCTCCGGTAAGGAAGGTGCCAAGAGCTGCCAAACCGTCTGTTAACATTCTGCATCCGTAATAATGCTTCTTGGTCTTGTCCCTTAAGCCCAAGGAAAGGTAATCATAGGGCGCAACCCCCAGGTCCGCTGTCTGGTACAGAGAAACGCCGAAGGAAGTTACCACCACCGCAAGGCTTACCCAAATCAACTGCACCGCCAAACCCTGCTCCTCCGCATATCCGAAGTACTTTGTAAATATTTCATAGAAGAAAGTCACGATATAGCCTATCAAAATGCCGTTGGCAAAGGTTCCCGCACCGATATACTTTCGGCCGAAGGCAAGCTGAACCATGAAAAACAGCACATTGGCGATCATGTTTTGCTGCCCCAAAGAAATTCCGAAAATTTCCGCCAAACGCATATTTAAGGCGGAAATCGGGTCATTTCCCAAATGAGACTCCTTAAACAGGGCGATGCCGATGGAAATTACCAGTACTCCCAAAAGCATTCCAATATACCTTCTCACCATAATATTCTTTGTTTGCATAGTCACCCCTTTTCTATACTACTTTTATGCTCTACTCTACTACAAAAGCCTTGTCTACTCCCTAAGTTCTGTACTTTCTTTCCAAAGCTTAGGTCTTTTCTTTTTTTCTATATTCTGTATTTCATACTGCACTGAACTTTCTCGTAAGGACATTATCTTAACGAATTTTCCTTTTTTTATCCAGCATTTTTATCATTATTTTTCTTTTGATCTTAAGCCCAACAACGCAAAGTGAAATACAGGCTTACTAGCAGGAGTGCTTTTCTTCTTTTAACAGCTTTACTTTACAGATGAAAAAAGTGTAGTTAGCGAAAGCTCTAAGCCTCCGATAACTACACTCTTACTGACTTTCTTATTGACTGACTTTCTTATTGACTGACTTTCTTATTGACTGACTTTCTTACTTATCTTTCTTTTATGGATGAACCACTACCGGGCATCCCTTCTGAATTTTGGCAAAAAGCTCTGCTGCCTTGTTCTTCGGCAGGTTGATACAGCCGTGGGAACCGTTCTTCACATAAATGTTACCGCCGAACTTGGAACGCCAAGTGGTATCATGTAAACCAATGTTTCCATTAAAGGGCATCCAATAGGACACAGGAGCCTCATATTCCGGCTTTCCGTCCACCATCTTTCCCTTCAGGGTTCTGTTGGTTTCCTTTCCTTTTAGGAAGAATACACCGCTAGGGGTAGCACGATCCTCGGTAAGCATCCCGGTTACCGTAGGGCTCTCCCAGGTCAATGCGCCATTTTCATAGTAATACACATGCTGCAATCCCAGGTCAATCTCCAGGAAAGTATTTCCAAACTGGGGCTGAGCATACTGTGCCGGCCGATATGCATAAACCGGTTCTCTCTCCTGACTTTGCAGAGAGGCAATCGCAGCACGTAACGCATCCCTTTCCGCCGCCACATTGATGTGTAAGCCGTAAGGGGTATTCATGGCAATGTCTTTTCCGCTGGCAGAATGGAAGGATACGGTGTTTCCCAGATTTCCGTACTTATTTTCCAAGGACTGGGCATAAGCCAGAAGCTTATCTTCATCAAAGCTTAAGCCGGAAGCGTTCACGCCGGTAACCATTTCCTGCAGCTGCTCTCCCGTCAAGCTTTCCTTATTCCCTAAAATGTTGGTAACAATCGTCACAGAGGAAAGCTTATTCATGGCATCAACCTTGCCCTCTAAATCTGCCTTTCTCTGGGTGATGGCATCATAGATTCCCTCATCGGACAGCTGAATCGTGTTCTCTCCTCTTTGCAGGGCTCTTTCCACCCTTGCCCAAAGTCTATCCCAGTTCAGGGAATTTCCTTCCTGCTCCGGAATAATGGTGTAGACTCCGTTTTCCTTCACCACGCTGGCGGTTCTGGTCTCCTTGGCATCCTTTACCATGGAAAGCTCTTCCAGTTTTTCTTTCAATTTCACGGTATCATAGCTTGCGGTACTGCCTTCCAAAGAATAATCGATTCTTTGATCCGGACTTCCCTGGGCTCCACTTTCCGCTTCCTTCTGTAAAATTTCCGGAAGATTGCTAGCCGCCTGTAAATGATAGCCGATATCCTTTCCGGAAATCTCTTCCGTTTTTTCTCTTCCTATAAGATAAAGGACATAATTCTGACTATAGGCTCCTTCCAGATAGGCCTTGGCCTCCTCTATAGTCTTTCCTCCGATGGGAATACCGTTTCCATAGGTTGCCGCCAGAAAGCGATCCAGCGCAAAGCCTTTCCCTGCCTGAGAAAATGTCAGAATACCGGAAAAAAGAAGCCCAAGGGCAATTTTTTGAAAATAATTGCTTTTTAAGCTTCTTTCCCTTCTTCCTGTCTGCTTTGTTGCTGTCGGTAGTATTTTCTTCTGTGCATTTATCGCCATGTCCTCATTTTCCTCTCTTTTCATGTTAGTGCTTCCTATTGTACGCCTTAGACCTCCCCTTGGCTAGTCAGAAAAGTAGAAAGGAATAAGTCTTAAGAAAAAAGAAATCTCCATAAATAAAAGCAATAGGGGCGATAAAAATTCAACACTTCTTCCCTACAGTTTAAAAAGAAGCAATTAGGGACTATAAAATCTGAATAAATAGAATTAACTATGCAATATAGGTCTAAATAAGGGGCAGTCTGAGCCCGCCGGTACTTGCGAAAAACAAAGGTACTGCAGTTTTTCGCTTAGTACCCCTGCGAAGGCGAAGTTAGCGAGAGCGTGCCCCGGTTTCAGACCTATTACTGCATATACAAAAGCTATGATTATTTTACAGCCCCTTTTTGTCCAAGTGAATTCGGAACGGAGCTCTTCTGTTTTTGAAGATAATTCAAAAATAATTTTCCTTGCCAGATAAGGATTCCTAAAGCAATCACGGAAAGTCCCAAAAAACCGTCTTGTACCAAGTCCTGCAGATTGGGAGTAAATATTTCCGTTCCTTTCTCCAAATATTCAAAGATACTGTCCACAAACCACATCAGGCTGGCGGATAAAAAGAGTAAACAGGGAATATGATAGGCATATTCCTTGTTTTTATCCCGTAAAAAACGGGAAAAACTCCATTCTGTTGCAAAAATACTAAGCAATAGATGCATTTCCCTCTCCTTCCTTCTGCAGATTTCTTTCCAGTACAAAGCAATAAATTGCCCAGATTCCGGTAATAAGAAGGGCCATAGAAACGCCCACCGTGCTCATTTCCTTCAGCATGGTATAGGTATCCTCCGGTGATCTTGCCCCTGTTAAAAAGGGAAAGAAGGGAACAATCTCCCCATGCCAAAAATGTTCAAAAACCAAAAGAATGGAACCGGAAAACAAAAAGTTCGATAAGAGATGCAGCTTCTTGCGAAGACTTAGCCCCACTCCCCTTCCGGAATGCTTTAGGGATGAATCCTTTTCTCCTTCCGGGAAGTTCTCATTTTTCAGTTCGAAAGAATAGCTCTTTTCGCCATTTATCAAAATTTTCCCGCCAACTTCTCCTTTAATAGCTTTTATTCTTGCCTCTTCTTTTCTTTCCTTTTGCACAAGAATCCATTCAGCCGTTTTTACTAAAATCCCCTCTACAATAGGTACTGCAACACAAGCCATAGCTTATCTCCTTTCTTATTTCTCTCTTTAAGCCTTTATTCCGCCTTTTTTACTTTTACAGAAATTTGAGCTAACAGCTCTTCACCGGTGAGTTCTTTATGCACAATTTCCTTGGGAACAACCCAGCCTAAAGCCTTTCTCTTTTCTATAATATCCGCAACAATCTTTTCTCCCAGCTTATCCGGATCCGTATCTACATACATCACGGAACCAAGAGTTTCTCTGGTTCCTTCCTTTAGAAATTCAATGACATTTTTCGATCCGTGAATTTGCGCCTCTACGCAATGGTAGGAATTCACTCCCATCAGTCTGAAGCCTAAGGCTGCATCGATTCCCTTTTCATTACTCCACTCCGGTGAAGTAAAGGCATAGGGCATTTCCTGAATCTTCTTCCCTTCCACACCGGCAATTCCTGCAAAGATACCGGTGGAACGGGTATTATCAATACACTCACCCACATGCCATACCGGTGGTAAATCCGCGCCCAAGAATTCTTTTAAATTCGCTCCGCAATGTCTTTGACCGGAAATATTACAATAGCCCATTTTCATCAGAGGGAAGGAAGCACATCCATTGGTTAAAATTAAAATATTATTTCGGAGTAAAGCATTTGCTACGTCAATAATACATTTTTCGTATAATACCTTAGGATTGTTACATCCCACCATATTCACGATGCCCAGAATCTTGCCTTCCTTTAATGCCTTTGCCATAGGCTCCATGGAACCGAAGCGTTTATGCACATATTCTACGGAGAAGCCCACCTCCGCCTCCACTTCGTAGGGAGGAATGTAAACCGGAATTCCCTGTCTGTCCTGGAAGCTCTTGATTCCTCGAAGCACAATCTTCTCCGCCAGCGCTCTGGTTTCTCCGATATTGGAATGATGGTGATCATATTCATAACGTTCCGCTCCCGGAAGTCTTGCAGAATCACTTGTGGTAATTACCGTAGTTTTAAAGCAATTTGCTACCTCCATGATTGCCGGGAACACATCCTGTACATCCGCAATCCATAAATCCAAGGCGCCGGTACCCAGTACCAGTTCCGCAGAAACTGCATTGGACAAGGGGATAACGTTGCTATAACGATACATTGCGGAAAGTCCTGAACAGCAGATTCCATAGAAGCGAATTCCCTTGGCTCCGGCCTTCTTTGCCAGCTCCACGAAACGCTCTTCCTGTCCGACTTTAACAATTTCGCTGACCAGGGTAGGAAGATGACCGTGCACTGCAATATTCACATAACCTTTCTTCAAGGCACCGATGTTTACCTTAGAGGTTACCCGGTCTCCTACGCCGAAAAGCCCGTCTGTGGCAATGGCGGTACTCACCACACCGGAGAAGGTGAAGGCCAGACCGCAACGAAGGAATTGCTGCATGACACTCTTCCAATCTCCATCTGTACCCACTCCGGTTTTATGGTAAGCTTCAAAGACTTCATGATAGGCACTGATAGGAAGGATATCCAGCTTCTCCCACAACTCCTGTCTTTCCTTTGGCGCCATAGCCTTGATAACCTCATAATCCTTCGGAACCGTGCGGCTCATATCCTCCAGCAAAACATCTGCAAGCTCAGAAGCTATTTTTTTAATGTTTCTTCTACTGGTCTTTATGCCGAAGGCCTTTGCAACATCCCGAATCTTTTGCTGTCCTAAAATAGGAAGATCCAGCTTTCCCTCCGCTGCCCACTTTAAGGATAAGATGACTTCACGACCATGCATTCCGTGCTGAGCCACACCTGCCGCCGCAGAGCGAAGAAGGTTTCTGGCTACAATCAAATCCGCATCCGCTCCGCAAACTCCCTTTGGACTTTTCGGAGTGACCTTACAGGGACCCATATTACAGATTTTACAGCAGATACCGGCCATACCGAAGCTACATTGGGGCTGCTGTTGATCAAAACGATCAAAGGTGGTATCAAAGCCAAGCTGCTCCTGTCGTAAGATTAATTCCCGTACGGCAGGATCCGGTGTTTGCTCCAACACATCCTGCTTGGAGGGGAAGGTCTTTCGATAGGCGGAAACCGCATTCATATAATCTCGGATAAAGGCTTTATCGTCCCCATCCTCCTCATGATCTGACTTTAAGGTAATGGTAGGAATACCATGTTCATCAAAGCCTATAAGGTTTCTGTGACTATGAATGTGAGCCAAAGTCTTCCCCTGTCCATGCTCATGGCTGTGCTCATGACTATGCTCGTGCTTATGTTCATGACTGTGCTCATGATTGTGAACATGCTCATGGGGATGACTATGTTCATGCTCATGACTGTGCCCTTGGCTTTCTTCCGGCTCATGCTTGTGTTCATGGCTGTGTTCATGACTATGTCCCTGGCCATGCACATGACCGTGATTTTCCTGTTCTTTAAATTCCTTCTTCTCCTGACCCATAGTACCCCTTTCCTGCTCTTACCTAAGATAAGGTGATTTATAGCTTATCTCGTCTCTATATAATCCGTATTTATAAACATATCATTTCTATATGTTTATATGTTTATTGGATTTTTAGAATATACTGTTTCCTGATTTTCTTGTCAATAAAATTATAAAAATAAAATGAACTATACCCATTGAATTTTTTTATAGCCTGTTATAGAAAACAAAAAAAAGAGCTGCAAAAAATAAGTCTTCCATGCAAATAGGTCTGAAACGGGGC
>CALHIC010000102.1 GCA_938030845.1 uncultured Oribacterium sp.
AAAAATTCCTAGAAATGAAAAGTGTTTTTCAAATATTGAAGGACTTATCCCATGCGGTGAAGGGGCAGGATATGCAGGCGGCATAATGAGTGCAGCCATGGATGGTATGAAGGTGGCAGAGGCCTATATTCGTTCCCTAGGGAAATAATATAGCCTTGCCATATTATATTTTTATACAGATATAAAAATAGCAATCTAAGTATGCTACAAAAATAGAAATGTGAGGGAATTGTGGGAAACAAATTATTTACGGAAATATTGGAAAACGCACCTGCCAATGAGCCGGAGCGCCAGTTTTACTTTATAGAACAAATCAAAGCTCTGCTGGATGTGAAGAAGGGGGAGGGCTATGAGGCAAAGGCTATGGTGACAGTCATCGGTTGCCAGATGTCTGCCAAGGACGGAGAAAAGCTTCAGGGAATTTTGCAGGAAGCAGGCTATAGCATTACGGAAAATGAAGAGGAGGCGGATGTGATCCTCTTTACCACCTGTACCGTCCGGGAGAACGCCAATCAAAAGCTTTATGGTCGTATCGGACAGCTTAAGCATCTCTATCAAAGGAATAAGGACTTAATTATCGGCATTACCGGTTGTATGATGCAGGAAAAGGATGAGGTGGAAACCATTCAGAAAAAATATCCCTATGTGCATCTGATTTTCGGTACACACAATATTTATAAGCTGGCAGAGTATCTTTTAGAAACCATGCTCTCCAAGGAGAAGAAGGTAGAGCTTTTGGAGGATAGTGCGGAAATCGTGGAAAATCTTCCCTCCAAGAGGAAATATAGCTTTAGAGCAGCCGTAAATATCAGCTTTGGCTGCAATAATTTCTGTACCTACTGTATCGTGCCCTACGTAAGAGGAAGAGAAAAGTCCAGAGATTCTCAGGAAATTTTGAAAGAATGTGAGGCATTGGTTGCCGACGGCGTAAAAGAAATCATGCTCCTTGGGCAAAATGTGAATTCCTATGGCTTGGACAAGAAGGAGGAATGTTCCTTTCCGGAGCTTTTGGCCAAAATTGCAAAGCTTCCCGGTCTTAAGCGACTCCGTTTCATGACTCCGAACCCCAAGGATTTTTCCGATGAGCTTTTACAGGTGATGAAGGAAAATGAAAATATTTGCAATCATATCCATCTGCCCCTGCAATCCGGCTCTACCGCTATTTTAAAGAGGATGAACCGGCATTACAGTAAGGAATCCTATATGGCTTTGGTGAAAAAGATAAGAGAAGTTTTACCGGATGTGAGTTTGACGACAGACATTATTGTAGGTTTCCCCGGGGAGACGGAGGAGGATTTTCAGGATACCATGGAGGTGGTTGCCTACGCAAAGTTTGACTCCGCCTTTACCTTCCAGTATTCCAAGCGGACGGGAACTCCTGCCGCCAAGTGGGAGGCTGTGCCGGAGGATACGGTAAAGGATCGTTTTCAGCGCTTACTGGAGCATATCCGTCTTCATTCCGAGGAAAGAGAAGGAAGAGATCTTGGCAAGGTGATGGAGGTTTTGGTAGAAGAGAAGGACAAAGAATCCGAGAACATGCTCACCGGACGACTAAGCAACAATGTGCTGGTGCATTTTGAAGGCGGAGAGCGCTTAATCGGAGAAATTGTTCCCGTTCGTTTGGATAAATCAATGGGCTTTTATTACTATGGGAGTGTTCTTTAATGGATGAAGCAAAATTATCCCCTATGATGCGGCAATATTTGGAGAGCAAGAAGGAGGTACCTGATGCCCTCCTCTTTTACCGCATTGGGGATTTTTATGAAATGTTCTTTGAGGATGCCATCAAAGCCTCCAAAGCTTTGGATTTGGTGCTTACAGGGAAGGACTGCGGTTTGGAGGAACGGGCTCCCATGTGCGGAATTCCCTATCATGCGGCAGATTCCTATGTCAGCAAATTGGTTTCTCAGGGCTTTAAGGTGGCCATCGGTGAACAGGTAGAAGATCCAAAGCTAGCCAAGGGACTGGTAAAGAGGGAGATTATTCGGGTAATTACGCCCGGAACCCAGACCGAGGAAACGGCTTTGGAGGAAGGGAAAAATAACTATCTTTCCGCCATTTATCCGGGAAACAGCGGCATCGGCCTTGCCACCGTGGATATCAGTACCGGAGAGCTTTACAGTTTAAGTGTTTCCGATAGCAAGGAGCTTTTGGATGAAATCTCCCGTTTTTCCCCAAAGGAGATTCTCTGTCCCATAGGCTTTTTAGAGGATAAAGAATTAAGCTCTGCCTTGGACAGTCGCTTTAGCTTAAGCATTACAGAAAAGGAGAAGGAATACTTTGGAAAGGAAGAGGCGGACAAAATTCTATCTTCCCATTTTTCCTCCTCCATTCCCGGTTTAGGCTTGGAGCATGCCCCCTTGGAAAGAAGGGCTTTAGGAGCCTGCCTACGTTATTTGTATGATACCCAGAAGAATATTTTATCCCATATTCGGCATATAGAGCGTTTTCATCGGGAAGACTATATGCTTTTGGACCTTTCCACCCAGAGAAATCTGGAGCTTTGGGAAACCCTTAGAGACAAGAAAAAGCGAGGAAGCCTGCTTTGGGTACTGGATAAAACCCATACCGCCATGGGAAGTCGTATGCTTCGCCATTTTCTGGAACGCCCTCTTCGGGAAAGAAAGAAAATGGAGGAGCGTTTGGATTGTATCGAAGAGCTTTGTCAGCGTTATATTGACGGAGAAGAGCTTAGGGAATATCTGGATTCCATCTACGATATGGAAAGACTGATCGGAAAAATCAGCATTTCCTCCGCCAATGCCAGAGATATGCTGGCTTTAAAATCCTCTTTGCAATTCCTGCCGGTAATTAAAAGGACTTTAAGCTCCTTTTCCGGAAGGCTTTTACAGGGCTTAGGACAGGAAATGGATGCACTGGAGGAGCTTTATACCAGGATTGATGAATGCATTGAAGAGGATCCCCCCCTTAGCATTAAGGAGGGAGGAATCATTAAGTCTTCCTTCCATGAGGAAGTGCGACTTTTCCGGGAAGCGGGGGAGCATGGGAAAGAATGGCTGAACCGGCTGGAAGAGCAGGAAAGA
>CALHIC010000103.1 GCA_938030845.1 uncultured Oribacterium sp.
GTGATTTTTGTTTACCCCTCTGGTCAGTCCGGTAATACTTCCTCTAGCAAAGGGATCCCAGTAGGGTGCTCCAAGTCCTGTAAATGCCGGCACGATATAGCAACCGTTGCTGTCCTCCACCTTGGAAGCAAAATATTCCGAATCCTCCGCCTTATCCAACATATGCAGCTCATCTCTTAGCCACTGAATAACCGCTCCTCCTACATAAACCGAGCCCTCCAGAGCATACTGCACCTTCCCGTCAATGCCCCAGGCAATGGTACTCAGCAAGCCGTGTTTTGAAAGAATAGTCTGATTTCCTGTATTCATCAGCATAAAACAGCCTGTACCGTAGGTATTTTTTACATCTCCCTTTTGGAAGCAGCATTGTCCGAAAAGAGCCGCCTGCTGATCTCCAGCCACTCCACAGATAGGAACAGGCCTTCCCAAAAATTCCGGATCCACCTCACCGAAGAAGCCGGAGGAAGGATTTACCTTGGGAAGCATTGCCTTGGGAATTCCAAAGAAGGACAGAAGCTCCTCATCCCATTCCAAGCTGTGAATATTAAACAGCAGTGTTCTTGAGGCATTGGTATAATCCGTCACAAAACAGTTGCCCTTACTCAGCTTATACATCAGCCAGGTATCCACGGTACCGAAGCAAAGCTCTCCCGCCTCCGCCCTTTCCTGAGCCCCCTCCACATGATCTAAAATCCAGCGGATTTTCGTGGCGGAAAAATAAGGATCAAAAACCAGACCGGTTTTTTCTCGAATTTTTTCTGAAATCTCCGGATGAGCCTTTTGTGCTTCCTTAATCCATTCCGTAGTTCTTCTGCACTGCCAAACAATAGCAGGATAAATGGCCTGCCCCGTCTTTCTATCCCAAACAATGGTACTTTCCCTTTGATTCGTGATGCCGATGGCCAATAAAGCCTCTGAGGGAATTCCGGATTTTTCCAGACATTCTCTTGCTACCGCCAACTGGCTTTGCCAGATTTCATTGGGATGATGCTCTACATAACCGGGTTTAGGGTAATACTGGGGAAACTCCTTTTGTGCCTTCAAAACCGCCTCTCCCTCTTCGTCAAAAAGGATAGCTCTGGTACTGGTGGTACCCGCATCTAAGGCCATGATATATTTTTTCATTTCATATCCTTTCTATAATTGCCTGATAATTTCTCTTTACTGCAAACTTTCTTTGCCTACCTGGATATTTATTACACTTTATGCTCTTTATTGTTTAACGTTTCCATTTATATACCACGCAAAACATATCTTCTCTAAATTCTTTTCTCTGTAAATTCCGGAATAAAGCTTTCTTTGGCACTTTCTTCCTCTTGCATATAGGCGTTTTGAATTCCCAGCTCTTCAGCATAACGAATCCATTTTTCATACTCTTTTCCGTAGACTCGACGGTCAATCTCCGGGTAAGCCTCAAGATTTCCATAAGGAATGTATTGCCGAAGTAAACTGTATAAAATATTTTCTCCGTACTCTTCATAGGCATATTTTAAAACTTTTTTTGCCTGATACACCTGATTGGGAAGGAGCAAATGTCGAAGAATCACACCTTTTTGTAAAAGCCCCTCCCTATACTCAAGTTCGGGACACTGTCGTACACACTCCGCCAGAGCTTCCTTCGCCCTGATTGGGTAGTCCTTTGCCTTGGAATAGCGTAAAGCTGTGTCTTCCCTGATATATTTAAAATCAAAAAGGTAAATATCAATAAGACCTTCGCAACTTGCCAATACCTCCCTGCTTTGATATCCGGAGCAGTTCCATACAAAGGGCAGGCTAAAGCCTCTTTTCTTAGCCAAGCGAATCGCTTCTAAAATCCCCGGAAGATAATGCTCTCCCGTAACCAGATTGATATTGTGACAGCCCAGCTTTTCCAAGCTTAGAAAATGTTGATAAAGCTCTTCTACAGAAACCGCTTCTCCGATTTCTCCCCGAGAAAGCCTTTGGTTTTGGCAAAAGACACAGGACAGGCTACAGTAAGAAAAGAAAATAGTTCCGCTTCCATTGCTTCCGGAAAGACAGGGCTCCTCCCAAAAATGGGGAGCTGCTCTTCCGATATGCATAATACTTCCCGCATGACAAAATCCCCGTTCACCCTTAAGGCGGTTTACCTTACATTCCCTGGGGCAAAGTCTACAGGAAGCATAAGATAGAATACTTTGTTTCTCTTCTCCCTGTATGGTATTAGATTTTTCTTTCTGTACTATATTAAATTGCTCTCCCTGGACTATCTTAGGTTTTTCTTCCTGGACTATCTTGGATTTCTCTTCCTGTATTTCATCTATTTCCTGTATTTGCGACATTTCCTATATTTTATCCTCGTTTTTCGCGGTTTTCTATTTCAATCCCCGCTTATTCTATTTAAGTCCGGCTTGTAAGCCCTCTAAAAAGCTGATACAATTCCTTTGATTTCACAATAATTTATCAAAACAAAGGAGTATATTATGGCAAATCCTATTGTACGCATTACGATGGACAGTGGCAAGGTGATTCGTTTGGAACTGTATCCTGAAACTGCCCCCATTACCGTAGAGAACTTTTTAGACCTGGTAAAAAAGGGCTTTTATAACGGACTGACCTTCCACCGTATTATTTCCGGCTTTATGATTCAGGGAGGCGACCCGGATGGAAACGGTATGGGCGGCCCCGGTTACAGCATTAAGGGAGAGTTTAAGAGTAACGGTGTAGACAACCCCTTAAAGCATGAAAAGGGTGTTATTTCTATGGCTCGTTCCATGGATCCCAACTCTGCCGGCTCCCAGTTCTTCATTATGCACGAAGCAGCGCCTCATTTGGATGGACAGTATGCCGCATTCGGAAAAGTCATTGAAGGCTTGGATGTGGTGGATGAAATTGCTTCCGTAGAAACCGGTTTTCAGGATGCTCCTGTAGATAAGGTAATCATGGAAAAGGTAGAAGTAGAAGCCTAAAAAAAAATCCCCCTCTCCAAAGAGAGGGGGGAACTATGGCTATAAGCCGGGTTATGTTAAAAATGGTCATCTATCTAGGACTTATGTCGCCATAAGCCTCAAGCGGTTTACCCGAGGGCAGGCGAGCCACCTTATGCCCTCTGTTTAACCTTGCTTCGGATGGGGTTTACATAGCATTTCCTGTTACCAGGAAACCGGTGGTCTCTTACACCCCCTTTTCACCCTTACCGGAAACCGGCGGTTCTTTTCTGTTGCACTTTCCTGTGAGTCACCTCAACCTGACGTTATCAGGCATCCTGCTCTATGAAGCCCGGACTTTCCTCTCCTGCACTTGGCAGCAGCGACCATTCACCTTAGTTCCGTTAAAGTCTATCTTATGAAATTCTTTTTTGTCAAGAAAATCCATTTTCCTTGATACATTTTCCTTAATACAAATGTTGCAAATATTCTCCGGTTTCCCGGTTATACAGCATCTCTTCTTTCATATTTCTATACTGTAAAGGACTTACCCCTATTTTCTGCCGAAAAATCTTGGAAAAGCTTAAAGGGTCATGATAGCCCACCATATAAGCAATCTCCGCTATGGACTTTCCGGTTCTCCGAAGCATAGCCTTGGCATTTTGCATTCGGATATAAAGTAAATATTCCTTGGGAGAATAACCCGTATCCTTTTTAAAGCTGTTGAAAAGATGGGCTCTG
>CALHIC010000104.1 GCA_938030845.1 uncultured Oribacterium sp.
TGTTTTAGGATTGGTATTTCGGGAGAAGGTGGCATTTTTAAAGCCGGTGGGACAGATTTTTCTAAATCTTTTGTTTACCCTCCTGGTACCGCTGATTTTCTTCTCTATTTCCGCCTCCATTGCCAATGTATCGGATACCAATAAGGTAGGAAAATTGCTTTTTTATCTGATTCTGATTTTTGTCAGTACGGCGGCGATAGCGGCGGTTTTGATGTTTACCGTAGTGCACTTCGTGGGGCTGGATACCCGGTTGAACTTAGTGTCGGAAGCCGTAGAGGAAGTAAAGAAAACGGATATGGCAAGTCAGATTGTAGATATGTTTACAGTCTCCGACTTTCCTCTGGTCATCAGCCGTGCCCATATCTTGCCTTTGATTATTTTTTCCATCTTTACCGGAATGGCAGTTTCCCTAATGGGAAAAGAGGGAGAGTATGTGGCCAATTTTCTGAACCAATGGTCCAAGGTCTTTTATAAGATGGTTTCTCTTTTAATGAAGCTGGCTCCCATTGGAATCGGAGCCTATTTTGCGGATTTAACCGGAACCTATGGCATTGACTTGATTAAAACCTATGGAAGAGCCTTACTTACCTTTTACCCCACGGTTATCGTATATTTCTTCCTTTTCCTTGGCTTTTATGCGTTTTTGGCAGCAGGTCCCTGGGGAGTGAAAAATTTCTTCCGGGTAATTTTCCTTCCGGCATTAACTGCCCTGGGAACCAGAAGCTCTGCAGCAGCCATTCCTTTGCAGTTGGAATCCTGCGATGATTTGGGGGTACCCAGAGAAATTTCCTCTGTAGTCATTCCTACCGGAGCCACCTGCCATATGGATGGCGCATGTCTTGCGACAGTGTATGAGATTTTATTGGTTTCCGCTCTTTTCGGCCATTCCTTCCACGGCATAGGAGATTACCTCTATGCGATAGTGGTGTCTGTAGTGGCCAGTGTGGCGGTTTCCTCTGTCCCCGGCGGTGGAGCGGCTATGGAAACCATGATTCTTGCCGCCTTCGGTTTTCCTCCACAGGCCTTGCCTATGATGCTGATGCTGACTCAGCTTTTTGATGCCGGATGTACCCTGTTGAACTCCTGTGGTGACACGGTGGCCTCCATGCTGATCAGTAGAATCATGCTGGGAAAGGATTGGTATAAGAAGCAGGAAAACGGAAAGCTTTCCTCTGAAAATGCCTAAAAGCAGGTAAAAGCTGGCTAATTCTCCTTCTGAAAATGCCTAAGGGCAGATGAAAAACCGGCTAAACCGGCTTCTGAAATGTGCCGGCAAGCAACGAAAAAATATACCCTTTTAAAGCGAAAAAAAGGACGGTATATTTCATTTATATCTATGCATAAAACCGATTTATGCAAAAAGCTCAAATTGATAATTATTTTAATGAAGAAAACAGGATAAAATGCCCAAATAGGATTGAAAAAGAATTGACAAGCTGGGAGAAATGGGGTAGAATTGCCTTACTCGAATCGATAAGGATTCGACCTAAAAATTGGCGAACAGGTTTAATCGACCCTTACTACTCTATACAGCAGAGAACCCGACGGAGACGCCGGGTTTTTTGCTATCTATAAGGAAATACAAGGATTTTCCTAAAAGGAGCCGGAAAGAAAAGAAAAAGCTTCTGTGCATAAGGAAGGAGATTTTATGCAATTTCCCTTAAAGATTAATTATAGTAAAAACATATAAAAAAGAGAGTTTTATAAGAATTAAAAATTAGACTTTACCCCCTTCCTTAGATAAAATAGATGCGGTCGGAGAAGAATACACATCATTGTCTTTCCTCAAAATCACTTTTCCGAGAAACAGAAGTGAGCGTAAAACATTTTCCTTTCATAGACCGGAAAGAGCCTATTCGAAGGGGAAATTTTTTTATCTTGAAAGCGAAAGAAATTTTGCGAAAGAGATTCTGTTTTTTGAAATAAGACCGGGAAAGACGGCAAAGAAAGAAGGAGAAAACTATGGAGTCTATTGTTACTTATCATGCAACGAAGGTAAGCCCTCAGGAAGTACAGAGAAAGGCAGAGGAGCAGTATGCCGGCGGATATTTCTGCTGTGAGGCGGTAATGTCCGTAATCCGTGATGCTTTCCAGGCAGATGTTCCGGAGTCCGTTATTGCCATGTCTTCCGGTATGTCTATCGGAGCAGGTCGTTCCGGCTGTATGTGCGGAGCGTTAAACGGCGGAATCCTTGCCCTTGGTATGTTCTTCGGTAGAACAACACCGGACGGCCCCAAAGATCCAAAGGTAAATGCTTTGATGGCATTGTCCAAGGAATTACACGATTGGTTCAGAGATTCCAATGCTAAGCATGCCGCTTGCTGCCGTGTTCTTACCAGAGGCTTTGATATGGCAGGAGGAGAGCATAAGAAGCAATGTATCGCTTTCACAGGACTTTGCGCCGGAAAGGTTGCAGAGATTCTTTGCAGAGAGTTAGGAGTTGAAAATGTTGATTCCGAGCCTATTAAGGGTCTGGAAGCACCTTACCTTCCACCTGTAAAAGAAGTGGTATAAGGAGGAAGTATGGAAAAAATCAAAAGAGTTCCCTTGGCTATTTCCGGTGTGATTTTGGGAATGGCGGCTTTGGGAAATTTATTACAGTCCTACGGTGAGGGGATTCGCCTGATTTTTGGAGGAGTAGCCTTTGTACTGCTCCTTCTTCTTCTGTGTAAGGCGATTTTCTTTCCACAAGTACTCAAAGAAGAATTCAGCAATCCCATTGGTGCCGGTGTTACCGCCACCTTCCCCATGGCTTTAATGCTGTTTTCCGTGTATGCAAAGCCCTTTGTTCCGGGCATTGCCTTTCCCTTATGGTGTGTAGCCATTCTGCTACAGATTCTTTTACTCCTCTATTTCACCAAGACCTACGTTTTACACTTTGAGGAGAAAAATGTCCATACAGTATGGTACATCGTTTATGTGGGAATCGTAGTGGCATCCCTTACTTCTCCTGCTTATAAAATGCAGGCTTTGGGACAGGGAATCTTTTACTTCGGCTTTATCGCCCTGCTGATTCTTTTGGTGGTGGTTTCGAAACGTTATCTGAAAATGCCGGTACCGGAACCTGCAAAGCCTTTAATGATGATCTATGCAGCACCTATGGCTCTTTGCACAGCCGGCTATAATCAGGCATTTGCGGAGAAGAATCAGGGATTTGTACTCTTCTTACTGGCAGCAACCTCAGTGATTTACCTTTTTGCCCTGGTAAAGAGCATTTCCTTCCTGAAGCTCCCCTTCTACCCAAGCTATGCAGCCTTCACCTTCCCCTTCGTTATTTCCGCTATTGCTACAAAGCAAAGCGTGATGGTTTTAGGGAAAATGGGAATGAGCCTTGCCTTCATGCAGCCGGTGGTTTTACTGGAAACCATCATTGCCGCAGGCTTTACCATCTATGCCTGCCTGAGATTTATGGAGCATATCTTCCTTAAAAAGGCTTAATATAGAAAGTCTCAAAGGGACTGAGAAAAATAGAATTAAACAGCGTATCGAATCAATAGGTCCGAAGCAGGGGTAATCTGAGCCCATGGGTTCTTAGCTTTTGTTCTTTGAAAGCTTAGAACCCCTATGAGGCGAAGTTAGCGAGAGTGTGCCCCGCTTCGGACCTATTGATTTGATAGCGCTAGCAATGGTGATAGAGATAGTCCCTTTGATACCCCCGTTAGTTTCTCCTATTTGTTTCTAAAATTCTCTTTATTCTTTGGGGAATTCCTTGTCATTGAAGTTTTTCTCTGTTATCCTAAGGAAACACTTGCGGAGATGGACAGACAGAATAGTTGAAGGACAACGGAAAAGGGGAAGCAATGAGCGATTTTTCATTTAATCATTTTAATTTTAATGTACTGGATCTGCAGAGAAGTTTGCGCTTTTATGCGGAAGCGCTGGACTTACATGAATTAAGCAGAAATGAGCAGGATGAATTTATCATCGTGTATCTGGGAGATGATTCTACGGATTTTCGTTTGGAGTTAACCTATCTGAAGAATAGAACAGAAGCCTATGACTTGGGAGAGCAGGAGTTCCACCTGGCTCTGCGAACTGTAGACATCGGTGCGGCTCATGAGCGTCACGAAAAGATGGGATGCATTTGTTTTGAGAATCACGGCATGGGAATTTATTTTATCGAAGACCCGGATGGATACTGGATTGAGATTATTCCGGATAGAACCAAGCCCATTACTTGGCGATAAGGTAATACCTTTTTGAAAAGATACATGTAAATCATTTATCATAAGAGTTACGCGTAACGCCGCTTATGATTAAAGAAAGCGATTTCCAAGGGATTTTTCCCAAGGAAGTCGCTTTTTGCATTTTTATTCTTAACGAGTATCGCTCGCGTAGTGTGCGATATCTCGTTTTAGAAAACCTTCCGCCAGAGCCACGAAAGCGGCACTTCCCTTCCAAAGCACATCTTCATCTACGGTAAACTTGGCGTGGTGGTGGGGATAATCGGTGCCCTTTTCCGGATTGGAGGAGCTTAAAAACAAAAAGCATCCCGGAACTCTCTGCTGGTATAGGGCAAAGTCCTCTCCAATCATACTGGGCTTATCTATCCGGGTTAGGAGCTTATCCTGAAAGACTTCTTGAAGACAGCCCTGGGCAAATGCTGTAATCTCCGAATCATTGGTAACAGGCGGTGCGCCGAAGTCCATACGGAAATTTACCGTTCCGCCGAAGGCTTTGGCAGTGTTTTCCGCTACTTCTCCAATGCGCTTAGCCAGTTTTTGTCTGATTTCTTCCTGAAAGGATCGAGTGGTGCCTTCTATTCGCACGGTGGAAGGGATGGCGTTGTAGAGTTCCCCTCCCTGAATCAGACCGATGGTAAGAATGGCAGGATCCGTTCCGGCAATTTCTCTGGAGGGAATCGCTTGTAAAGCCAGTACAATATGGGCGGCAATGTTGATAGGGTCAATGCCTTTCTCCGGAGTGGAGGCGTGACAACCTACACCTTGCACCTCCAGGATAAAACGATCATAGGACGCCATTACCGGACCGGGGACACAGACCATGGTACCACTGGGAATATCCTTGCCTAAGATGCTTCCGATATGCATACCGACAATGGCATCAGCCCCTTCTAAAGCGCCGCTTTCCAGTAAAAGAGCAGCCCCCTTTGCCTGCTCCTCAGCGGTTTGAAAGAGAAAACGAATTTCTCCCCTCAGTTCTTCCTGATGGGGATAGAGAACCTGCATAGCGCCTAACAGCATAGCGGTGTGGGCATCATGACCGCAGGCATGCATACAACCCTCATGCTCCGAGCAGAAGGGCAGTTGGGTATTTTCTGTAATGGGAAGGGCATCCATGTCTGCCCGAATAGCCAGAATTTTTCCGGGATGCTTTCCCTTTAAAGTGGCGATAATACTGCTGTCCTTTTCAGAAAGTTGATAGGGAATGCCGATTTCATCTAATTGATGAGTGACATACTCTCGCGTTTTTGGCAAATGAAAGCCAAGCTCCGGTATTCTATGCAAGTCCCTTCGCATGGCAATAATCTTTGTTTCGATGTTTTTACATTCTTCCCACCACATACATTTTCCTTTCCTTCTTATAAAAATATAGCCATATAAAGGGGCATAGACAGAACGCCTCCTTCTTCGCCAATGTTTCCGTCATGAAATTTATAAGCTCTGGAAACATGCTTCTGACTTATCAGCCAGTTTAAAGAATTTGCTCTACTCTGTCCGCTTTTAACCTCGATAGCCCAAATTTCTCCCTCTTTTTGTGTTAAAAAGTCAATTTCTTTTTTACTACTTTCGTTTTTGTAAAAATAAAGGGGGAGTTCTTTTTTGATGAGCATATCCGCTATTAGGCATTCATATAAGCCTCCTTTTGTATTGGCCAGGAGGGTATTTTCGACAATATGCTGTTTCAAACCGAAATCTTTCATGGCAATCAGCAAAGATAAATCTGTAGTGTAGGCTCTAAAAAAATCCTCCCTGGCATAGTCGGAGAGGTCGTACTGCACATCTGTCACCAATTTAGAAAGGGCGACCATATCTGCCGAAAAGAGCCAGTCAATACTGGAATAAAATTTCTGTGCCCTTCCTCCTTTTTCCACTTCCTTGTATTGAAACTTATGATTTTCTTTGTCCAGAAGTTGCTTTCCTAAAGATAAAAAGCACTTTTCCGCTTTCACTTTTTCCTCAGATCTTGCATAGTGGGCAATATCATAACGATAGCCCATCAGAAGCTCTTTCTGTATTTGATCTGCAATTCGAAAATCTTGATGCTCCATATAGTTTGCAAGAACTTCGGGCATTCCCCCCAGGGCAAGATATTCTCGTAAATAGGACATCATGGTATTATGAATAGCTTCCGAAACGGCTGACTTCCTTACAAAGAGAGTTTTTAAATCAGAAATCAGATCCTCCTGAATCCCTTTTGCCCATAAAAACTCTTCAAAGTCTAAGCCGAACATTCGCAGATATTCTACATACCCTACCGGATAGGAAGAGGCTCTTTGGTAGTCTATTCCAAGAAGGGAACCGGAGGCAATAATATCGAACTGCCCATCCAAGGTCCAGAATTTTAAAGAGGTGATAGCTTCCGGACACTCCTGGATTTCGTCTAAGAAAATGAGGATTTCTCCCGGGATAAATTGTAAGTTGGGATAGCGAAAGCGCATGGCGGTAATCATGGAAGCAACAGTTAAATCTCCGGTGAAAATAGAGCGATCGGAGTTGCTTTCCTTGAAATTAATATAAAGCATCTCTTTATAAGCTGATTTCCCAAATGCTTGAACAGCATAGGTCTTTCCTACCTGCCTTGCCCCAAGAACCATTAAAGATTTTTTCTTTTCCCGTTTTTTCCAATTCCACAATTGACTCATCACTTTTCTCTTTAACATGCTTTGCTCCTCTTTTGCAAATATAGCCACATTTTGGAATAGAATTTCGTGAGGAAAATCGATGGTTGTTTCATAAAGCGCTTGAAATCTTCCCCAAGTATTGTCGGATAGATATACTTTTATTCTAAAATGTTGATAGACGGATATTTTTACTTTCTAAAATGTTGATGAATGGACATTTTTTCTTTCTAAAATGTTGATGTATGGACATTTTAACCTTCCAAAATATTGATGTCAAATCAAAAATAGGACTTTGAGGAGACTTTAGGACGATTTTATGGACGAAGCTTTCGATTAAGGGAGGATTAACTATACAAGGATGCTCAATCCGCAACAAATCAGCTTAGGAAGATAAGCTTGTGGAAGCAAGGGGAGCAAGCTACAATAAAGTGAAAAAGTACAATACCATAGCAGTATAGTAATCAATCACTTTGCTTCGCAAAGCAGTTTATTTCAACAGTATTGCATTTCAACAGTAATGCATCTCAATAAGAAAGGAAAAGCATGGATATCTTTAGCTACCAGGCAGAGAAAAATAAAGAGAAGATGGCTCCCCTAGCCGCCAGAATGCGGCCAAGAAGCTTGGAAGAAGTGGTTGGGCAGGAGCATATTTTGGGAAAGGATAAGCTCTTATCTCGTCTGATTCGTTCAGACCAGCTGCATTCCCTTCTTTTCTTTGGACCGCCCGGAACGGGAAAGACTTCTTTGGCGAAGGTAATTGCCAACAGCAGCAAGGCGGATTTTATCCCCATCAATGCCACTACCGCCGGAAAGAAGGACATGGAAGAGGCGGTGGCAAGAGCCAAGGAAAACATGGGAGGCTACGGCAGAAAAACTATCTTGTTTGTAGACGAGATTCATCGCTTTAACAAGGCCCAGCAGGATTATCTCCTGCCTCATGTGGAGGAGGGCACCATCATTTTGATCGGGGCGACCACGGAGAATCCCTACTTTGAGGTGAATACCGCCCTGCTTTCCCGTTCTCAGCTTTTCGAATTGCATTCTCTAAAGAAGGAAGATATTGTAAAGCTATTGCAAACGGCGACACAGGATAAGACTCGGGGAATGGGAAATTATAATGCGGTGCTGGAGGAAGAGGCCTGTGACTTTTTGGCAGAGCATGCCTTCGGAGATGCCAGAGTTGCCTTAAATGCTTTGGAGCTTGCCATTCTTAGTACCAATCCTTCCGAAAGCGGAGAAATCCGTATCACCAAGGAGGTGGTGGCGGAGTGTATGCAGGAGAAGATTCTTCGTTATGACGGAGAATCGGAGCATTACGACACCATTTCCGCCTTTATCAAATCCATGCGGGGATCAGATCCTCAGGCGGCGGTGTACTATCTTTCGAAAATGCTGCAATCCGGAGAGGATATTCGTTTTATTGCCAGACGAATTATGATTTGCGCGGCGGAGGATGTGGGAAATGCAGATCCTCAGGCTTTGGTTTTGGCTACCAGCGCCAGCCTGGCAGTGGAGAGAATCGGCATGCCGGAGGCCCAAATCATTTTGTCCCAAGCCTGTACCTATGTGGCTTCTGCCAAAAAGTCCAATGCCTGTGTCAAGGCCATTATGTCCGCTAACGAAGTGGTTCGGGAAAAAGGGAATTTGCCCATTCCTTCTTATTTAAGAGATGCCCACTATTCCGGGCATGAGCAGTTGGGGCGGGGCATAGGCTATAAATATCCCCACGACTATCCGGGACACTATGTGGAACAGCAGTATTTGCCTACAGAGATTAAGGATATGATTTTCTACGATAGGGAAGAATAGTCTTACGCATAAGGAAGAAATCCGCATAAAGAAGAAATCAGCATAAGGAGTGAATCCGGAACACATCTTCCTCCATTAAGGAGAAGCGGATAGCCCTGCACATCAGAAAGATAAGGGATAAGCGGGATAGCTCTATACGTCAGAAAGAGAGGGGATAAGCTTTAGAGAAAATCATGAAAATGATGAGGAATTCCCTGTATTTTCTTCGTATTCTTTAAGAAATAAGACAGAAAAAGGCAATACTATATTCCCATCTATCTGTTAGTATGAAAATGTCCCTCGTATCGGGACAGTAGACATTTCTACTTTTGCAGAAGTGGAAATACAGTAGGAGGACAACTATGAAAAAAGCGATTTTGATTACCATGGCAGGACTTATGATTTTTGCAGCAGGCTGTGGAAAGAAGGCAAGCCAGGAATCAAAGGCTGCAGCAGAGGAGCCCAGCTCTGAAGCATTGTCGGAGAATAGTCTTAGTGCCAAGGTACAGAAGATTGAAGATGGAAAGTTAACCGTAGAAACCGGAGAAGGAAAGGTTTACACCTTTGACAGCAAGGGCGCTAAGCTGGATTCTACCTGGGACCTTATGGCAGGAGACGAGGTGGAGATCGGCTATGAGGGCACAGAGCCTCAGGACGGCATGACGATTAAAACGGTAAGCGTATCCGTTCCTTACGAGTTTACTACAGAGGATTTCAATGACGAGTCCAATCTTTACGGCGAAATCACCGCAGTGGACGACAAGAGCATTACCGTAAAGGAAATTCCCGACTTCCGTGAGGCGGCTACCCAGGGAGAGGATACAGAAGGCAAGAAGTACGGCGACACCTTCGTTTTCCAAAGACCGGCATTTGAGCTGGATCTTACAAAGGAAGGCTTGGGCGTTGGCAAGGAAATCAGTATCTACTATTTGGGCGATGTAAAGAGTAATCCTTTGGCTTTCTATACCATTACCGAAGATGCGCTGGAAGAGGAAGAGGCCAACAACCTTCAGATTAAGGGAACCATCGAGAAGGTAGACGGGGACATCGTTACCTTAAAGTGCGATGACAGCCACAGCTTCCGATTCACCACAGACGGTAATGCGGAGGTGAACAAGGCCGCTACGGAAAATGTTGGAAAGACCGTTGTGGTAACCTACAGCACCTCTCTTCGTGCCAGAGTTTCTGTAGCAGAGGGAATCAAGGCAGCAGAGTAAGGATTGGGGCTGTGCGGAATGAGGAGAAGTCCCTTGGTAGAAGCAAAGGACTTTTCCGAAAGAAAACAAGATTTTAAAAGAAAGCAAAAGAAAAAGAACTAAAAGAACGATTCCGTGATGAGGAATCGTTCCGTGAAAATGAAAAAGGCAGCCGGAGGGAAGCAGAATTCTCTCCGGCTGCTTTTATGTTATTCAAATACATCCTCATAGCTTTGAAATTCCGCTTTACCTTCAGCCACCAGCTGTGCTTCATGAAGCATAGCTTTTATGCAATTTGGAATTTCATTTTTTATGGCATAAAATCGTTTTTCAAGTTCTTCTCCCGTGAAACCTTGCCGAAGCAAGTCGTCAAGAATTTCTTTGGAGAAATCCCAATTATCCTCTTTTTGCAAAGTATTCATAAGGAACTCCTTTTAGGCTATTAAGCCTCGCTATCATACATAATGGTAAAGGGACCGTCGTTGATTAAGGAAACCTGCATATCCGCGCCGAACTGCCCATGGGCAAGAGGCATTCCCTGCTCTTCCGCCTTTTTACAAAAATACTCATATAAGGCATTGGCATGGTCAGGTGCTCCCGCATTGATAAAGCTGGGACGGTTTCCTCGACGAGTATCCGCATAGAGTGTAAACTGGCTCACCACCAAGAGAGAGCCGGAAACATCCCGAATGGAAAGATTGGTTTTTCCATTTTCATCCTCAAAAAGACGGGCATCCAAAACCTTTTTCAGCATCTTATCCGCCACTTCCTCCGTATCGGTCTGGCTTACTCCAAGAAGAATCAAGTAGCCCTTCTCAATGGCTCCGATAACATTTCCCGAAACGGAAACGCTGGCTTCCTTCACTCTTTGTACTAAACAACGCATAAAACCTCCTTAGGCTATCTTAACGAAACTGCTTCTGACTTTCTTGATATTCAAAGCCTGCCGCCTGTAATTTTTGGCAAAGCTCTTCTTTATTCAACTGTAAATCCAAGCACAAATCTTCTAAACTATTGTATTCATCCCTTAATTTCAGATTGATGAAACTAAGCAAGATAAAAGGATCCTTGGGAATATCCATGACTGCTCCTTTCTTTTGGGAGGGAAAATGCTACCCTGATAAACGAAGACTATCATAGCATAAAAGAAGATTAGAGAATAGATGGGGACGGGTATTCCGAGAAAGAGAAAATAAACGATAAAAAGCATAACAAATGGAGTAGGTATGGACGTGTATTTATAGAAAATAGACAATTCTATATACTCATGCTAAAATAAAAAATAATAAAGAAGATATAAGGGCGGAGGAAGCATGAATAAAAAGATATGGATTAGGGTTAGGGATCATAGGAAGGTAGAAAAGAAAGAGGAAAAGAAGGGATTTTTAGAGAAATATAAAGATGTACTTGGAGCATTAGATTCTATAGTTACTCTTCTTGGTTCTGTTTATG
>CALHIC010000105.1 GCA_938030845.1 uncultured Oribacterium sp.
AGAAAGAAAACCTACGATGCTCACAATGCCAATACCAAAGATACTGCAGCACCGGTAGTTTATTATGCTACAGTAAAGCCGGATGTATCGAATCTCAATGTGGATGACAGCAGTATCTGGAAAAAATATGAGCCTGAGAATCATCCGGTGGACAAAAAAAGTATCGTGGCCATTGCGGTGGATGTACGAAAGACCAAAACCGGTAAGCCCTTTTATCTTCCGGGACAAAGCGCCATCAGCATTTATGTTCATATGAATGCATCCACAGAAAAGCGAAAGCTTAGTGTGGAGAATACCAATACGGCAATCACCATTCACCGTACCTTTACAGGAGACCAACCGAACAATACATCTCAGCCTACCGATAAAACTGACATCAGTAAGCATAGGATTCTTCCGCCGATTAGCGTGGAAATCAAAGGACAAAAACATATCACCAAAGATGCCGGAAATGCAGACATCAAAGCGAAGGGAGCCTTCAGCTTTAACTTAAAGCCTGTGGGAAATGCGCCTATGATAGATGATGAGGGCAATGCGATTTTGGATACCGTGAAAAATCCGGAGGATATGGGAGGAGAATTTCATTTTCCGAAAATCACCTTCTACCGGCCGGGAACCTATCATTATACGGTAAAGGAAAGTGGCACTTTCCCGGGGGTTAGCAATGACCCTGTATCGGAAAAAGCCTTAACGGTAGAGGTGAAGGTAGATGCACCGAACTATACAAAATTAAGTGCGGAACTAAGCTATGATGGGGAAACGGAACTAAGCTTTACCAACCATTTTAGTGAGAAGGATCTGCCTAAACCGAAGGAGGAGCCGAAGACACCACCCCAAACCCCGAAGGAAGAGCCGAAGACACCAAGTTCCAATAGGGAGAATCCTAAGAAGGATAGACCAAGACCACAGGAAAGCCCCAAGAAGGAAGAGCCCAAGAAGCCTACGGATCCGGTACCGAAGGATAATCCAAATCCTCCTTCAACACCGGAAACTCCGCCTAGAGAAGAGCTTCCTCCTGCTAGTCCTGTTGTACCTCCCAATCCGGAAACACCGAAAACGGTAACCGTGGGAAATATTCCTCCTGCAGAACTTGCCGGAAGAAGACGGGAACTGAGAGAAAGAAGAGCAAAAGTCGAAAAACGAATCGGAGAGATTCTTGGACAGACCCGGCCTTTAACGGAGGAAGAAAAGCAGGAATTAAAGGAACTGGGAGAAGTACTTAGCGGTATCCGAGAAGAAGAAAAGCTTCTTTCCAGACAGGTGTCCACAGGAGATACAAAAAATCTGAAGCTCTTGGCATGGGGATTTATCTTGAGTGCTTTATGCTTGGGCGGATACAGCGGATCTACTCTGCTAAGAAGAAGGAAGAGAAGATAGGAAAGAAGACTCTTCAAAAAACTTCGAAAATTATTGATTTTTTTAGATTTTCAAAGAAATTATTATACAATAAATGAATTTTGCATAAACAGATAATAGGATAATAATTATTTGTCGACAAACTGTTAGGACTTCCCCTACAATAGGCAGTCCTAACAGTTTTTTGTTTAAGACGATTGCCTTAAAATTCATTTTTATGGAGTATTGCCTGCCTAGTTGTGCAATTTCTTGTTTAAGGCGTCATTTAGAATAAGCTTCCAAGTGGGAAGAATAGAGTCATAAAGGAGTGTGACATGGAGAACAAAATGAGAAAGCAGGAGACTGAGGAAGCTATGGGAAGAGGAAGGGATACCTTAACCCGTAGAAATTTTTCCAAAAGACGTCAAAGAGGAGGCTTTGCCAAGAAGGGTATGGCTTATTTCCTCAGTTTTTTGATGCTTGCGGGAAATTTGCAAAGCGTGAGCTATGCGGAAGAAATTGCCGGGGAAACGGTAGAACGTATCGCTCTTGTTACAGAAGAAAAACCCTCTGAAAGTCTGAGAGAAGAAGAGAAGAAAATTGTCCTTTCTTCGGAAGAGAAGACGGAGGAGGGAAAGACTTCTGAGGAAGAAACTGCCTTGGATAAGAAAGAAGATTTAACTTCAGAAGAGGCGAATAAGACGGTTCCTTCGGAAGCAAAGACTGAGGAGCTTTCTTTGGAAGAGAAGGCGAGTCTGTCATCGGAAGAAGCTAAGCAGGAGGAAAAACCGGAGTATATGGACGCCGGTTCTTTTGAGGCTTCCTACAGTAAGGATATTACTGTACTGGCAAGCTTTTCTGAGGGAACCTTCTATGAAGGAACCAGAATGAAGGTGGTCCCGGTAGATTCAGAAAGCATTCTGGAAGAGGCCAAGGCCCTTTCTTTGAAGGATTATAAGAAAAAGAATCCGGGGGAAGAGGCGGAGGTTGAAGTTCTGGAGGCTATCGACATTTCCTTCTACAGAGAAGTTAACGGTGTGGAAAAGGAAGTACAGCCTAAGAACGGCAAGAAGGTAGAGCTTCGCCTGCAAAAAAGTAAAAAAATAAAGGATGCTTTAGAGAAGACTGAGGAAAATCTTAAAGAAGATCAAGAAGAGGATCTTGAGGAAGAACTACAGATTGTACATCTTTCTGAAAATCATCCCGGAGAAATCCTTAGTGTAAAGGAGGAGGGAGAAGAACTCCTGTTTTCCGCAAAGCATTTCAGTCCTTTTGCTCTGGTAAGTATAAATAATTCGGGAGAAGAGGCTGTCAACCATGAGTTTAAGGCATTTTGGACGGAAGCTCCTAATGCTCCTCGATTTGGCACGACCATTCCTAACGGCCATACTTATACCGATGGCAGTAACGGTGTAATGCGGGAACAAAGAGATTTAAAAATCATTCCTCCGGATAGTTCTTCCAACGGTACGGATACAACTACCCTGGGCATAGAGCTTACTCTAAAGGGAAACAAAAATGTCAGTTATGATGTAGGAACGGTTAATATTGATGTTCCTGCCAGAATTTTTGAAGGCTGGGATGAAAATGAACCGGACAAACTTTCCGTGTATGAGAAAAAGGAAGGGAATCAGCATAAGCTGCAGCCTTCTATGGCTACAGGCTTGCTTGAGGCGCCGAATACCAATACCCAAAGTAGCTTTAATTATACCATTATCAAAAAGAATGTTCCCGGAAAGGATAAGCCGGAAGACTATCTTCGTTTAACGAACTATAGGGCGGTAAACGGTGGATTTACTTTTAAGGCGGATATTGCCTATAACCTGACTCCTACCATGCTGAAGGTAAAAAAGCATGATTATGCTAAGGGGGTAGGTGTCTATGACAATAGATTCCCTGTCAGCTTAAATATTGACCACAGTGATAACAGTTTGGATGTGAAACAGGATGTTCCTCTTTCCGTTCATGTGGAAACCAAGGTTGAGCCTACTAGCTTCAATTTCAAGCACGGTGAGGCGGATATGAAGCAGGGGATATTCTTCTCCTGGGATCCCAGCTGGGGCACTACCACGGATAACCCCGGTGAGTATTTCTATGGCGTTTGGTATCTAAGAGTGGATAGAGCCAGGGCAAGCTCTCAGGCCTTTGATTATACCTTCCATACCTTAAATCCAAAAGATTCGGGTGGAGGTATCCTGGTTGGTGCGAAGAAGCTTCCTACAAACGCGGCATGGAACGTCTACTACAATAAGAGCGATATTGAAAATCATGCCAGAAACGGTTATGCGGATATTGCAAAGTTTATGGGGCCGGGAGAAAATCCTCCGGCAACAAAGCCTTTTTTGGAGAACCCCATTAATAGAAGCTATGTAGGAATTCCTAAGGATCCCAGTGTAGAAAACCTCCCCACTCATCAGCCCTATGTGGCTGCCTTAAACTATGCCAACGACAAGTATAATTCCCAGCTTTATGCCTTACTGTATAAGTATCCTATGAGCAAGTTGCAAGAGGCAAAGGACAAGGGTATCGATCTTACGACCGATGGGCTTGATATTAGCAATAAGGTTGGGTTTACAGAAACCTGGGCAGACGGCTATGTGAGAAAGGGTGAGGCGGAGGCGGCACCTATGAAGGTACTTCTTCGCTCTTCAGGGCCGGGAGACTTTTTATTAAAGAAGTATAATACTGTGGATAGACAGATTTACCTTGGCGTTTTTGGATTACAAAGTATTTATAAAGGTGGTGCAGCGGCTCCTGTAGTATATAGCAACTGGAATGAAAGCTTTACTCTTTCTGCTACATATAAGGCAAAGGATAGCAGTGTAAATGTGTCACGGGACGGAAGCTATACCACCTCTGATACTAATGTTCCCGGTTCCGGTGCTACCCTTACAGACGGAAAGTATAAGCTATTCTCTGTAAAACCCAGCCAAGTAAATGGAAAAACTTTGAAAGAGGAAACAAATCAGGATGAATTCTCCAGTGATTCTATAACAAACGGTGATGTTTATAGAGGTGGCGTTTATGAATTAACAGAGGAGGACTACCATTATAGCCGTATCTATTTAAGAGATATGAAGGCCTATGATGTGGATTATTTGGGGAATCAGCTGGTAAAATTCTCCGGTAAAGCAAGCCCCAGAAAGAAAGATTCAAGCTATCCTCCCGTACAGGTTATGGTAAAGGATAAGAGATATCCGGGAAGAGGATATTTTGAGTATGGTCGCTTAAGCTATAACGACCATGGAGGCGTTATCTTTACTGTAACAGAGCCCGGCGCAATAAAGAAGTATACACTCCGTGACAATGCCGACATTTCACAAACGAATCAGCTGGACTTAGAGGCTGCCTTTGGAGATAACATTGTAGGGCTTCAGTTTAAACAGGATTCCCCCTATTATAAGACAAACTTTGATGCGTCATTCACCATAAAGGTGACTCCTCAGCCTGCTATGCGGACCTTCATTGCCGATACCATGGCTAAAGGAGACGGGTATAACATGAACTTCCTGGCAGGTGGTGCTGTAGGAGAAGTCCGTCAATTAGGTACAGCGATTATTGATAAGAGGGCGGGAAAATACTTGGCTGAAATAGGCTATGGTTTAGAGCCCTTAAATATCACCTCGGAGCTGGTAAAGCAAAACAAACCTTATGTGGACCATCCTGAGCGCAGCGAGCAAAGCATGGATGTTATTGCCTGGGGCTTTAACTGGGGAATCTTCCCCACCAGTTTACAGGAGGATGAGTATACCAAGCCTTATGTGTTAAAATCCGGAATTATCTATGATCTTCTTCCTGCAGGAACCTATGTGGACGAACGCTCTATTGTTCTGGGAACCTGGGATGCGGCGGACACTCCACCGGAAAGTAAAAAATTTGTCAAGGGGAAGGACTATACCGTAGAGTTTAAGAAGAACTGGAAAGGCTCCGGTCAGACCATGATGATTATTAAGTTAACCATTCCGGATGATGCAGAGCATCGTTTTTGGAATAAACAATATAATCGAAGCGGTTGGAAGCTAAACTATACCCTTTGGAACCCTTACACCAATATCGTGGACCGGGGAAGAACGGCAAAAAACACCTTGGGATTTGTCAATACTGACGAGAATACCATTTGGAATCCAAACTATAACCCGAAGCTTGCAAATCCGGGGAATAATGCAGATAAAATTAAATATTACGAGGAGCTTGCGCTGAATGCTTTAAACAGTAGCAATGATAAATATACCACCTCCGTAACGGAACTGAATATGCCCTACGGCCCGGTAACGGTACTGGAGGCAAGATTCAGCAATACGGTTTCTACGGAGATTGATCCCCGTTATTTAAGTACTAATGTAAGTTATATGGGAGATCCTTATACCCATAGACTGATGTATCAGGCTTCAGACAACAGTAGAACTACGGATTTGGTCATCTATGATATCCTGGGAGAGAAAAAGGATAGAAACGGAGACTTTAACGGTGTAGACATCAACAGTCTCTTGAGTAAGCGCTCCTTTGATAAGGACAATACCAACAACTCGGATACCTTAAAGCCCAGAGTCTTTTACTCTTATGAAATTCCTACTGAGGCAAAAAGAGATTTAGGAAAGGCCTTTCATGACCCGGATTACAACAGTGATACGAATCCAAACAATCCGAGGAATACCGGTACCAGTATTTGGCATGAATGGAACTACGAAGACGAAACACAAAATGTCGGCGTAGAAAAAGATAAAATTGTGGCTTTGGCTTTTGATCTTCGTACTACCAAAGACAAGAAGCCCTTCATTTTAGATAAGAAGGGATTGCTGATTGCCAATGTCAATATGCTGGCCCATACGGATATGGATAAGATTCCTGTTGTAAACACCAATCTGGCATACCGTGTAGGTACCTTATTCCCGGGAAATGATATTCCTCAGAATGTGGCACCGGATATTGTAGAAGGCAGCAGTAGCCATAAACTGGTGGAGCCGGTAGTCTTTAAGCTTCCGGTAAAGAAGATTTTGGAAGTCCCAAAGGAATTAGCTACGCAAGCTCCCGATATTCGCGGAAAATTCACCTTCACAATCAGTGGAGAAAATGGGGCACCTTTACTGGATGAAAAGGGAAACACTATCACTACAGTATTGAAGAACCCGGATAAGGACGGCGGAACGGTAGAATTTGGAAACATTCGCCTGATGAGACCCGGAACCTATACCTATAAAATTAATGAGCAGGGAAAGAGTGTGGACGGTGTTACCAGTGCGGACATGGGAGATAAATTTATCACCATTACCGTTACAGACCCGGATCACAAGAAGATGGTTTCTGACCTACGATTTGACAATGGCAATCCTTTGAGTTTTGTCAATGTTTTCGGAGAAGAATTCATTGAACCGGAAATTAAGGTGCAAAAGTTCTTAAGTGCTACCGCAGGAATCAAGAAGCCGGATATCAGTAATGCATTTACCTTTACCTTAAAGAGTAAAAATGGAGCACCCATGCCGGTAGAGGCAGGTGGTTCCGACAGTTTAAGTAAAACAAATCCTGATGCTGTCGGAGGAGAGGTTAACTTCGGAAGAGTTAAGATTGCAGCTCAAGGGGATTATGAGTATACAGTAACAGAAAGCGGTTTATTCCCCGGAGTAAACAACGATCCTCGTGCCACCAGAAATGTTACTATTAAAGTTCGTCGTTTTGATGGTAAACTCTATGCTTTGGTAGGAGGAGACGACTTTAACTATACCAATGTCTTTACGCCTACACCCACACAGGGACAGGTGGAGCTTGGTAAGAAGATTTCCGGAAGAAAGCCTTCTCAGGCAGACCCTTTCCGCTTTGTACTTCGGACGGAAACCATGGAGATTTCCTCCAACTCCGTTTACTGGACAGATAAGCGAGAAGATCCAGTCTTCAATGATAAGGAAATCTTTTTCAATAACGGTAA
>CALHIC010000106.1 GCA_938030845.1 uncultured Oribacterium sp.
TTCGCGTTCTCTTCGAAAGGAGAGGATTCGTTTCTCGCTCGTAGCCCATTAGTTGCCAGTGCGAGGCGTTGCCGGTCTCCCCTATTACAAATATCACAATGGGGCGATCCGTACCATAGGCAGGCGTGGTTGTAACCTCCAAGTTCCCCTCCCCAATACGAGAAGAATAGAAAAGCTCCTGCCTCCGCACGCGTAAATAAGAAGCTGTGCTGTAAAATATATCGTAGGGAAATACCTTGACGTACTTTGCAAACGTAGAAGAAGCGGCAGAGTCGATTCGCTCCAAAGCCGGTTCGTCGGAGGAGGAAAAGGGAATCGGGATTCAAACCGCATTTTCTCTGGCGTCCTTAAGTCTTTTGCAGTCCTTTTCCATAGAAAAAAGAAAAGAGGGATTATCCGATCCGGAGGATGATAAGGAACAGGAAGCCTTTATTGAACAAATTCTTTATGTATTCCAAAAGCAGATTCAGCTCTTGGAAAAAGCGTTAGGAGGAAAAGAGTAGAGATGAAAAAAGGGATAAAAATTGTAATCGTGTTGCTTATCCTTTTAGGAGTGGCATTTTTGGTAGGAAGGCGTGTGTTAAAGCCTAAGGAAGAGGTGGAAGTTACGCAGCTTCCTTTGGCCACCGGCATTTCCGTGGAAAAGGGTGACCTGTTCATTACAGAGTCTTTGGTGGGTACCATCGAGGCCAGTGAGCAGTATGCTTTGGCTTCCAAGGTTTCCGGAGAGGTTTTGGAAATCTATGCGGAAAATGGTGCGGAGCTGAAAAAAGGTGATAAAATTGCCCGCTTAGACAATCAAAAGCAGATTGATGCAGCAAAATATACTTTGGAGCAGGCTGAGGCCCAGGCGAAGGCGGCAAGTGATGCCAGAAACCGTTTGGCAAGCCTCCAAGCCTCGGGGGATATTTCCACCCAGGATTTTGAAGCGGCGGATGCCCAGGCAAAGGCTGCGGAAGCTCAGGTAAAAGCGGCGAAGCTGAACTATGATACCCAGGTGGAGTTTGCCACCATTACCGCTCCTGCAGACGGCGTATTGCAAAACAGCATTTTGGTGAAGGATGCCATGATTCCTCAAGGAACCCAAATTGCCAGTCTTATGGGGAAGGGAAAACAGCAGCTTGTGTTTTCCGCAACTGAGGAACTGATGAAGAACCTGTCTTTAGGCCAGGAAGTAAAGGTGGAAAAGGGACAAGAGCAGTATATAGGCTCCATTACCGAGATTTCCGGAGTGATGAATGCCCAGACCGGCCTCTTCAACGTGAAAGCGAATTTAGAGAATTCCTCTCTTCCTGAGGGAAGTCGGGTGAAATTAACGGTAACGAAGGATAGCAGGAAACAAGTAAATCTTCTTCCTTTATCCGTTATTTACTATGACAACGGTTCTCCCTACGTTTATCTTTTGGAAAAGGGAGAGGGTGAGAATGGAAGCATTAAAAAGCAGTTTGTAGAGCTTGGCTTGCAGGGAGAGGAAAAGGTGGAAATACTTTCCGGCCTTACGGAGAAGGATTTGATTCTCAGCTCCTGGAATAATGAGATGTATGACGGCGCAAAGGTAAGACTGAAGAGCTCGGAAACAGCGTCTTCTTCTGATGGAAAGACGGCAGGAGAAACAGATAGCAGTACTGGGGCAGTTAGTTCTGCCGCTACGGAAACCGGAAAGGAGGGCTAAGGATGCTTTCCATGACGAAATTCGTCTTAAGACGACCGGTTACTACCTTTCTTGTGGTAATCACCCTCATTTTCTTCGGTTTTATGAGCTTTACTACCATGAAAATGGAGTTGCTCCCCAATATGAACTTCCCCTACCTCATCGTGACCACCACCTATCCCGGAGCCTCCCCGGAGGATGTGGACGAGCTTGTCACCAAGCCTGTTGAGGAGGAGGTTTCCCTGCTTTCCGATGTAAAGCAGGTCAGATCCCAATCCAATGAGAACTTTTCCATGGTTATTGTTCGTTACAATTACGGTACGAACATGACCAAGGCCTATGACAGTCTGAAGAAAAAGATGGACGCCATTAAATCCTCTCTGCCGGAGGACGCCAAGGATATCAGCATTATGGAAGTGGATATTAATGCCAGACCGGGAATGGTTCTCTCCATCAACAATAAAAACGAGAGTCAGCTTTATAATTATGTAGAAAACAATATTAGGCCGGAGTTTGAAAAATTATCCACCGTGGCTTCCCTTTCTCTTTCCGGAGGACAGGAAAGCTATGTAAGAGTGGAGCTTTCCCCGGAAAAACTGCAACAGTATCATTTGACCATGGAACAGGTGGTGGGAATGATGCAGGCTGCAAAGTTCACCTATCCTGCAGGAAGTACAAAGGTGGGAGATCAGGAATTATCCATCAGTACCGCTCAGGACTATTCCACCATTGAGGAATTACGAAAACTTCCTATTACTACCGGAACAGGAAATACTTTGACCCTTTCGGATTTGGCTACAGTGGGTTCCGCCCTTTCGGATAAAAGCAGTATAGGACGATATAACGGCGAAGAGACCATTACCTTAAGCTTAAATAAGCTGCAGAGTAAGTCGGACATTGCCATGAGTAAGGATGTGAACGCCTTAATCAAGAAATTGGAAGGGAAGAATCCCAATCTGGAAATTCATGTGATTTCCGACTCTGCGGATAGCATTAAGAGCTCCCTGTCCAGCGTATTTCAGACCATGATTATGGCTGTCGTGATTTCTATGCTGATTATCTTCCTTTTCTTTGGAGATATAAAGGCCTCCCTAATCGTAGGTTCCTCCATTCCCTTGGCGATCCTGGGAGCTGTCGTCTTTATGGGAGCCATGGGCTATAGCTTGAATATGCTGACCCTTTCCGCCCTGGTTTTGGGCGTGGGTATGATGGTGGACAACTCCATCGTAGTATTGGAGGCCTGCTTCCGTGCCATGGATGATTACGGAGAATGGCAAAGAAGTCTTACAGAAGCAGCTATCGACTCTGTAAGAGTAGTGGGAGCCTCTGTTTTCGGAGGTACTCTTACCACCTGTGTAGTATTCCTTCCCCTGGGATTTTTACAGGGAATTTCCGGACAGTACTTTAAGCCCCTTGGCTTCACCATTGTCTTCTGTATGGTGGCCTCTTTGATTTCCGCGGTGACCATTGTGCCCCTATGCTTTACCCTTTATAAGCCTAAGGAAAACAGCAAGGCGGTAGCTTACCGTGGAGTTAGGCTTTTACAGGATGCCTATAGAAACACCATCAGTAAATTTCTACGACATAAAAAAGTAGTGCTTGTAGCCACAGCAGGAATTTTAGTTCTCTCTTCCTGGCGACACAGCTTAGAACAGAGTTGATGGCGGATATTGATACCGGAACCGTTGAAATCGGCATTACCCAAAAGCCCGGTCTTTCCATAGAAGAAAAGGAAAGAGTAATAAAAGAGCTGGAGGAGCTGGTGGCGAAGGATCCGGATACGGATCGTTATACCGCAACGGCGGGAGGCTCCGCTCTTTCCGCTCTGTACGGAGGAAGCACTGATCCTACGATTACGGTATATCTGAAAAAGGATCGTTCCATGAAAACCAAGGAAAAGGTAAAGGCATGGAAGAAGGCCTTGGAAAACCGGTCTCAAGAGGTTTTAAGCATAAAGTCCGTAAGTGATACCAGTATGAGCGGAGGAGATTACAGCCTCGGCAACAACTATGAAATTATTATTCAGGGATCGGATTTGGAAGAACTGCAAAGAAAGAGTAATGAACTTCTTTCTTTATTACAAAAGCAGAGCAGCCTCACCGGCATTCATTCCAGCCTGGAAAATGCAGCTCCCCTCTTGCAGGTGAAGGTAGACCCCATTAAGGCGGCGGCGGAAGGCTTAAGTCCTATCCAGATTGCCCAGTCCTTAAATACCGATCTTACCGGAAAAAAAGCAATGAAAATGACGGTGGAGGGGCAAAAGGTAGATGTGTGGGTGAATTATCCCAAAGATCAATTCGATAGCTTGGAAAAAGTGAAGTCCATTCGTTTTACCACGCCCACAGGAGCGCAGGTTTCCCTGGAAAGTTTAGCTACTGTAAAGTATGCGGATTCTCCGGCCAGCATTGAACGAGAAGACAAAAAATATCAGGCGACGATTACGGCAAATTATACGGATAGTGCTACCAGCAATACCAAGGCAGAGATTGATGAATTGGTGGGTAAGAATTTAGGAGAAAATATTTCCGTTGTGGCCAATTCTCAAACCCAAAGCATGAATGAAGAGTTTGCGGACCTGTTCCGTGCCATAGCCATTGCGGTCTTCCTGGTCTTTGTGGTGATGGCGGCCCAGTTTGAATCCACTCGATTCAGCTTTATGGTTATGACCACTATCCCCTTCTCCTTAATTGGTTCCTTCGGTCTCTTGTGGCTCTTTGATGCCACTCTGTCCATGACCTCCCTTTTGGGATTTTTGATGCTGGTGGGAACTGTAGTAAACAACGGAATCCTTTATGTGGATACGGTAAACCAGTACCGTCAGGAAATGCCTTTGGAGAAAGCTTTGACAGAGTCCGGTGCCACCCGACTTCGTCCTATTTTGATGACCACCCTGACTACGGTATTGTCTATGATTCCCATGGCTTTGGGCTTCGGGGATAATGGCGCCCTGATGCAGGGGCTGGCCTTGGTAAATGTAGGAGGCTTGGTGGCGTCCACCTTGCTGGCATTGCTTCTACTTCCGGTGTACTACATGATTATCTATGGCAGGAAAAAACATATGATAAAAGTTTAAAGCCGGCAGCGCGGCTTTGGTGCATAGCGTAAGGTGATATTTGGCAGGATAGTTGAAACTTATTTAGGAAAAAGAACACCAAAAGTTCACAGGATTGACGATTTTCGTTAAGAAATTCCGAGGAATATTATGTTATAGTAGAGAAGACTCCTTTTCTCTTAGTAGGGGCTGTAAGGAATAAATCGTTCACTTTCTGAACCTTACAGCCCCATGCTTAGAGAATATGAGACTTTTTTTAAGGAGAAGAAAATGAGAAAAAAAGGATATCCTATTAGTATAGCGATTGTTTTAGCGAGTCTGTCATTTACCATGCCTGCCATGGCACAGAAGGTACCGGGCTTTTCCGATAATGTTTCCGTGGATCAGATGCAGACTTCCTTTGAACGGCAGCGTTCCGAGGAGGAGTGGGCAAAGCTTCGGGACAATGTGATTTCCTGGGAAGAAATCGGGGACTTGGTACACGAGTACAACCCTACCGTATCCAGTCTTTGGAGAAACTTCCGGGAAAGTGACAGCAAGGGCAGCTACAATGTCAATGTAGAGGATGCCAGAAATCAGGTGGAAGAAGCCTATGAAAAGGCATTGTCCGCAGCAGACGGAAACAGTGTGGCGGAGGCTCTGGCAGAAATGCAGTATCAGACCGACAGCAGCAATTTTTCCGCAGATACCGTGGCACAGAACGCAGACCGGGAGATTGCCAAGCTTTCCGTGGAGCAAACCGAGCAGAATACTATTGAGACCATTAAAAAGTCCTTCATTAGCAGAGAAAGCACCGGTCTTCAAAAGCAAATCGATGCCTTATCTTTAGCAGATGCGAAAAGTGCACAGGAAAGCACCGAGAGAAAGAAAGCTATCGGAAAGGCCACCCAGATTGATGTACTGACTGCTAAGGAGGCCTATGACCAGGCGAATCTGAGTCTTACGAAGAACAATTCCGCCTTTGACAAGATGACGGAGCTTTTACGGGTGAATCTGGGCTGGAAAGCTAGTGACACTCCGGAGATGCCTGTAATTCCAAGCCTTAGTGCGGAGCAGCTGGCGACAGTGAATTTAGAGGAAGACAGTAAGACGGCTTTACAGAATAACTACAGTCTTCGGATTTCAGAAAGAAAGCTAAACCTTTCCACAGGAGAGGCCAACCGACAGAACCTGACAAGAAGCATTTCCGCAGCAAAGGAAAAGATTCAATCCGATATGCTTTCTCGCTACCAAAGCTTAAAGCAGGCGGAGGAGGCAAAAAGACAGGCGGAGCTGCAGGCTTCCAACGCACAGCAGGCTTACCAAAAGGCAGAGCGTGGCTATAAGCTGGGAAGTGTAAGCCGAGTGGATTTTGAAAAGGCGAAAAATGCTTCCGATACTGCAAGCCTTCAAAAGCAGCAGGCGGATTTGAAGCTTTATGAAGAATATTTGGATTATCAGGCCGGAAAGAATGGTTTGGCGACGGCAGAGTAAGAGAAAGGATACATTGAATCTTTTATGGAGAAGAAAAAGAATAAGATAAAATCCGCATTTGCTCTGGCTTTGAGCCTAGGGCTTCTCTGTCAAAGTTTCCCTGCTTTCGCGGAGGAGAAGCCTTGGGATGTAAATGACAACATCATTTCCTTCAGAGAAATCCCGGATCTTGTGGACCAATTCAGTACCGTGGCCAAGATGGAGCAGGATGCTTTGGCGCAAAGCACCGGCGATATGGCTTCCGTACAGAAGGCGGTAAAGGACGAAAAGGCTGATATACTGGCGAATTTGCAGGAAAGCATTGACAGCTTAAAGGAGCAGAAGCAGGATACCACAGATCCTACGACCAAGGCTTTTTTGCAAAGCCAGATCAATCAGTTAGAAAAGGTAAAGAACAGCAAGAAGATTTTACCGGATATAGACAGCAGTCTGGCAGAGGTGAACCAAGGCCTGGTGCAGCTTTCCGAGACGGAAAAAAGCATGAAGAAGGCGGAAGCCAAGGCGGAAAAGGCGGTAAAATCCGGCTTTTATACCGGGAAAAAGCTTCTAAGCAACGGCATGCAAAGTCTTTATTTCAGTGCCATTTCCTTGGAAAACAATAAGACGATGCTGGAAAAAAGAGTGGCCATGTTACAGGCAGGCTTAGAAAAGACGGAAAGACAGGCGCGCCTCGGACAGGCTACGGCAAATGATGTGAGCGCGGCAAAGCTTGCCTTGGACGGTGCTCAGTCGGATTTACAAAAGGCTAAGGACGGTCTGGAAAGCATGAAGAGAAATATGGGACTGAGCCTTGGTTGGAGCATGAATACCTATTCTAATATTCAGTTCGAAGCCATTCCCGACTACCCGAGAAACTATCTGGCAACAAGAGACTGGGGAAAGGACATTGATTCCGCCCTAAGTCATAACAGTGAACTGGGCAGTATTCTCCGCGTAAAGGATAATAACATTACCGGCTGGACGGAGAAGAAGCAGAGTCAGAAGGAAAAAGAACAGCAGATTCGAGTTTCCATGGAGGAGCTCAGACGGAATATTAGCGAAGCGGAAGCGGCTTTAAATGCGGCAGAATCCGTTTCAGAGCTTTCCCGTTTACAAAAGGAAAAAGCAGAGCGGATGAATGCTTTGGGACTTTTGGGAAGGGCAGATTTCCAAGGCTTATCCTTAGAAGCCTTATCCAAGGAAAATGCAGCAACCCAGGCAAAACTGGATTATAATCAGGCGGTCTTCCAATACGAAGAAGCGGTCGAGAGAGGGATACTTTCCACAAGGGAGTAATCCCTCTCTTTTTTTTGACAGCAGATATAGGAATCTCATGAAAATCCTTATGTGCAGAAGGCCTTTTATTTCAGGGGGAATGAAACGTATTTTTTAAGAAAAGCTTATCCGAATGTGGAGTATAGGAGATTGAAGAGTTTTGTGTTATAACGGAAGAAACTGAAGAAAAATTCCAATAGCCAGAATGTATGTTCTATGATATAATCTCTCGGCAAGCAGAAAACTAAGAAATAAAGGGAAAGAACAGTAGTTCGGTAAGAAGCTAAAACCGATACAAGTAAGAATACAAAAAGTAAAGGAAGAAAATCATGGCAAACAAAGTAAGCAAGGCTCCAGTGGTAGCATTGGAAGATAGGGATGAAAAATTAAAGGCGCTGGATGCGGCTCTAAGCAAGATTGAAAAGGACTGCGGAAAGGGTTCCGTAATGAAACTGGGAGATTCCGGAGTGAATAAGGACATCTCTGTAGTGCCCACCGGTTCCTTATCTGTGGATATTGCTCTTGGAGCGGGCGGTTTCCCAAGGGGACGTATTATCGAGATCTACGGACCGGAATCCTCCGGTAAGACCACTCTCGCCCTTCATGCAGTAGCAGAAGTACAAAAGCGCGGAGGAATTGCTGCCTTTATTGATGCGGAGCATGCTTTGGATCCCCGCTACGCTCAGGCTATCGGTGTGGATATTGATAACCTCTATGTGGCACAGCCGGATTCCGGAGAGCAGGCCTTGGATATTGTGGAGACCATGGTTCGTTCCGGAGCGATGGACATTTTGGTTGTGGACTCTGTGGCGGCACTGGTACCGAAGGCGGAGATTGATGGAGAGATGGGAGACAGTCATGTGGGCTTACAGGCTCGTTTGATGTCCATGGCTTTAAGAAAGCTCACCGCTATTATTGCCAAGTCCAACTGTATCCTTATCTTTATCAACCAGTTAAGAGAAAAGGTCGGTGTGATGTTCGGTAATCCGGAAACTACTACCGGTGGACGTGCCTTGAAGTTCTATGCCTCTGTTCGTGTAGACATTAGAAAGGGAGAAAGTATTAAGACCGGAGACGGAGATTTCAGCGGAGCCCGTACCAAGGTGAAGATTTCCAAGAATAAGATTGCCCCTCCCTTTAAGAATGCGGAGTTTGATATCAGCTTCGGTTCCGGAATTTCCAAGGAAGGAGAAATTCTGGACCTGGCAGTAGAAAAGAAGATGATTGAGAAGAGCGGTGCCTGGTTTGCCTACAATGGAGATAAGATTGGACAGGGCCGTGAGAATGCCAAGGCCTTTTTAAAGAGTCATCCCAGAATTATGGCGGATCTGGAAATTCAGCTTCGTAAGGAATACGGCTTAAAGGAAGACCCTTATTTGGAAGAGGTTTTAGCTTTTGTTCCGGAGGATGAGGATATGGATCTTACGGTTAGCCTGGCAGAGGAAACTGAAGAATAAGATTTGTTTTATGGGGGAGTGCGTTAGGCAGTCCCCTTTTTTATCAAAAGATATTTATTCTATAAAGAAAAATTCTATCAAAAGTTATTGTATAAAAGGATGTGCCATAAAAAGAGAAGAGAATATTTGTGGACGCTTGTGTAATAGGAGGCAAAGGGTGAAGGAATGGAATCCGGAGAAATTTCTTCGGGAACAGGTAGCAAGGAAACAAAAGGATAAAAAAGAAAGAAAGGAAAGAAAGGAAAGAAAGGAAGGGAAAGCGGAAGAAGAACAATGGGAAGAAGAGGAAGCGGAAAACAGAGCGCCGACTTCCGTTACTTTTTCTTTGAAGGATACTGAGCCTGCTGAAAT
>CALHIC010000107.1 GCA_938030845.1 uncultured Oribacterium sp.
GATTAGGGGCTGTAACAAAATAGCCTCATTGAAAAAACGGATTCAGTTATCTGAATCCGTTTTTTCATAGCAAAAGAGGCCCCAAAGGGCCTCTTAGCTGGTATAATTATTGTATGCAAAACAAAATCAACCATAGAAAGTATACCAAAACTTACACATTAAGGCAATTGGTTTTGCCATTAGAGTATGGTATTTCACTGGAACAAGATCGGCTGGTTTGTATCTTAGATGCACTCTTGGAAAGGTTGGATTATTCGGCATTACAGCATCTCTACTCTGCTAAAGGCAGAAATCCCAAGATACCTCCCCAACTCTTGTTCAAAGTGATGGTTTTTGCGGCCGCCCAGGGCATTCATTCTCTGCGCAGTATCAGCGAACAATGCCGTGTCAATATTGAATATATGTGGCTATTGGAAGGCTATCTGGCACCTAGCCATATGACATTGGACCGCTTTTTTCATCGCCTTCCGGTAGAACTACTCCGCAGCTTGTTTGCTCAGTTTGTTTGCCAATTATCCCTCCTGGATGCGGTAGTCTTTACAGAATGGTATATTGACGGGACCAAAATGGAAGCCAATGCAAACCGCTATACCTTTGTTTGGCGTAAGCGAGTGGAAAAAGGAATCGCTGCATTAAAGGAAAAACGGCGGCAGATGCAGGAGCAGCTGCTGGCTTTTACGGGCATGGACATGTTTAGTCTGGATGACGATGAACTACTCCGGGCCGCCATCGATGTATGCCGGGCAGCGGGGATTCGGTTTGTTCATGGTTCAGGCCGGCGAAAGACAGTCGAACAAAAATTGGTTGAACAGGTAGAAGATATCCGGGATAAACAGCGGAAATATAACGCACATCTGGCAGTAATGGGAGAACGGAACAGCTATTCTAAAACGGATCCGGATGCGACATTTATGCGCATGAAAGAAGATCCTATGAAAAATGGACAACTGAAACCCGCCTACAATCTTCAGCTTGCCGTGCAATCTGAATATATCGTGGGGCTGGGAGTATTCCCGAACCCCACGGACACGCGGACATTAATCCCCTTTCTTACGGCCATGGAATCGCGGTATGGAAGGCTGGCAGAGCATATCGTGGCCGATGCCGGATATGACAGTGAAGAAAATATGGATTGGCTTCGAAAAAAAGGAAGCACCGCCTGCATCAAGCCCCGCGATGAGGACTACCGAAAAACCAATAAATTTAAGAAGCATATAGGGTATCGGGAGAATATGACCTATAATGCTGCAAGTGATACCTATACCTGTGCCAAAGGAAGAGCCTTACATTTTGTTAAAGAAACAAAGCAACACAGTAAGGCCGGTGGGTATGAACGAACTATACGAATCTACCAGTGTGAAAACTGCCGGCATTGTGGGAAACGGAAGCAATGTCAACCTACCCGGACAGGAACGACCCCTAAGCAGAATAAGACTATACAGTCTAATCCCTACTACGAATCCTTAGTCGCCAGGGATTGTGATTTCATCCACAGTGAAAAGGGAATTCGTCTGCGAATCAACCGTTCGATACAAATAGAAGGGGCCTTTGGCACAGTAAAGGGGAACTACGCATACCGTAGAGTCCGCTACAAAGGAAAAGAAAGTGTAGAAAAGGAACTGTTGTTTATGGCTTTCGGGTTTAATATGAGAAAATACCGGAGCCGTCGAACCAATAACAGACTGCAGAAACACTACTTAGAAAAAGAAGGAACACATACAGTAGCTTGCTGAAAAGAAGAAAAAACAGC
>CALHIC010000108.1 GCA_938030845.1 uncultured Oribacterium sp.
GCTACAGCTCCAGCACCTGGCAGTGTATTAAGGATCATGCCACCTTGTATAAGCGTTTCGGATAGATGTAAAGGGGGAGAGCTATGCCTATTAAAGTACAGAACCATTTGCCTGCAAAGGACATATTGGAGAAGGAAAATATTTTCGTCATGGATGAACAGAGGGCGGTATCTCAGAATATTCGACCTCTGCATATTGCCATTCTCAACCTGATGCCTTTAAAGGAAGATACGGAGCTGGATTTACTTAGGGTGCTTTCCAACTTCCCGATTCAGACGGAAATCACGCTGATGAAAATGGAATCCCATGTTTCTACCCATACCAGCTCCGTTCATTTAAATACCTTTTATGTTAATTTTTCTTCCGTGAAGGAAGAGTATTTTGACGGCTTAATCATCACCGGAGCCCCGGTGGAAAAGATGCCTTTTGAAGAGGTTGGATACTGGAAAGAGCTTACAGAGGTTATGGAGTGGTCCAAAACACATGTGTTTTCCACCTTCCATATCTGTTGGGGAGCCCAGGCGGGGCTGTACTATCATTATGGAATTCAGAAAGTGCCTTTGGAGAAGAAATTAAGCGGAATTTATTCCCACAGGGTTCTTCATAGGAAGAAGATGTTAATGAGGGGGATGGATGATGAGTTTTATGTTCCCCAATCCCGTTATACCGGACTGGATGAAGAGGCGGTAAAGAAGAATAAAGAGCTTTATGTGGTGGCGGACAGTGAAGAGGCGGGAAGCTACTTGATTTTGGCCTGCTCTTCCCGCCAAATCTTTGTTACAGGGCATTCCGAGTATGACCGTTATGACTTGGATAAGGAGTATAAAAGAGATCTGGCGAAGGGAATAAATCCGGAGGTTCCGGTGAATTATTATCCTGATGACAATCCGGAGAATACCCCGATTTTATCCTGGCGTTCCAGCTCCAACTGCACCTATAGTAACTGGTTAAATTTTGTGTATCAGGAGACGCCCTATCGTTTGGAGGAAATGCGGCCGGTTTCAGAGGACAGTTATCTTCGGGATGACCATAGAAGTGAAAGAGACAGTACCGTAAAGTCTACCGATTAAGGAAACAATTAGTGACAGAAGCAATGAGTACAAGTAAAGGAGAAAGTTATGGATGCAGTAGAACGTTTGATTCGCTACCTAAAGATTGATACGGAATCCGTACCGGATCAGGAAAAGATTCCTTCCAGCGAGAAGCAGTTTGATCTGGCAAGAGTCCTGGAAGCGGATTTAAAGGAGCTGGGGGTAAAGGACGTACAGTGTACCGACCATGCCTATGTTTACGGGAAAATCCCTTCCAATTTATCGAAGGAAGAGCAGGAAAAGACTCCTGCTTTAGGATTTATTGCCCATATGGATACTTCTCCCTCTGCAAGAGGTAAGAATGTGGAGCCCAGAATTGTAAGTAATTATGATGGAAAAGATATTGCTTTAAACGAAACCGAAGTTCTTTCTCCGAAGGTATTTCCAAAGCTTTTAGAAGCGGTTGGAAAGGATTTAATGGTTACCAACGGAAAAACCTTATTGGGAGCGGATGATAAGGCGGGCGTTGCGGAAATCATGGCTATGGTGGAATATATTCAGACCCATCCGGAGTTTCGTCATGGAGATATTTGCATAGGTTTTACACCGGATGAAGAGGTTGGGGCAGGAGCAGACCTCTTTGATGTTCCTCTTTTCGGTGCAGAGGTGGCTTATACCGTGGACGGCGGCACTCTGGGAGAGGTGGAATATGAGAATTTCAATGCTGCCGGCGGAAAGGTGAAGATTCATGGTGTGAATGTCCATCCCGGTTCTGCAAAGGATAAGATGATGAATGCCAATCTTTTGGCGATGGAGTTTAATGCTTTACTGCCAAATTGTACACCTGCCAACACGGAAGGGTATGAAGGCTTCTTCCACTTATGTTCCTTTGTGGGGGAGGAAAGTCTGGCTACTTTGGACTACATTATTCGTGACCATGACTGGGAGAAATTCCAAGAAAAGAAGAGAATTTTCCAAGAGGCGGGAGAGAAGCTGAATCAGAAATACGGAGAGAAGGGGGCACAGTTTTCCGTAGAAGTGAAAGACAGCTACTATAATATGGTGGAAAAGGTTCGCCCTCATATGTATTTGATTGATGTGGCAAAAACAGCCTTTGAAAAAGAGGGAGTTACCCCGAAGGTTTGTCCCATTCGTGGAGGTACAGACGGTGCTAAGCTTTCTTTCATGGGCTTACCCTGCCCCAACCTGTCTACGGGAGGAGAGAACTACCACGGGATTTACGAATACCTGAATCTGAATTCTTTCAAAAAGATGATTCCGGTTCTTTTAAAAATTTGTCAGGAAATGATTGGAAAAAAACAATAAGTTCCGGGCGATAAGGCAAGACGGGCTCATAGACTAGGGCGGACTTATAGAACAAGACGTCTTGATGAAAAGCTGTAGGATATTATAGAAACAAGAGAAAGGACCTTCGAGTATACATTCGAAGATCCTTTCTTTTATATGAATAGACTGCTTTTTCGTCCATCACTGGCATCCCTTTATGAAGGGACTTTTTTCAAGCTTAGTAGCTTTATTCTACTTTTCTTGTTTCTTATTCTATATTCTTTTGTATGCTAAGCGACTCACTTATCACTTAGCCATATTTTAAAAAGCAATCCTCTTGCTTTTCTTACGATTAATTCCTCCTCTATACTAATGCTCCCTCTCTGAAACATTCGTATCGGAATTCCCTTTCCTCTTATCTCGGAGAAGAGAGCTCATCGTCATTGTTTTTATCATGGATGCTATACATCCGAAAGCATTCCTCGGGAAACATCGGGTTTCATCTTCAGGAAATGCTTAATATTCAATTGTCTTATTTAGCCATTGGTTTGTACCACCTTTTTCCGAATCGCTTCTCTATAATTTCAAAATGGAATTTCACCATGATTTTATATATTTAAAGCGTTTATGATGGGAAACCGATTCTATTGGAAACCTGCCCTTTTCAGAAAATAAGAAGAAAGTCTTCTGCAAACCGATAGCATAATTCCCGCTATACAAGAGTTAAGTTTTCTCTACTCAGTTAAGTCTCCAGTAGAAGTACTGTTCTTCGTCCATTGGATTGTACCTCTCTTTCTTGATTATAGTTCGCAAACCTTCCGTTTGCACTTTGCAAATCTCTAACTCTTTCTCTTCGAGCTAAAGATTTTTTGCTGTTTTTTTCTTTCTTGTGCCTATAGGATAGCACAAAAAAATTCTTTTGTAAATAGAAATTAAATAAATATTATTTTTATTTTTGCAAAAAAAAAGACGATAAAAAAGAAGAGTCAAAAAACCCGGTAAAGGAAAATATCTTAAAAATCCTTAATGAAAAATACGGCATAGTGGAAGAAGATTTTAGGGTTGCAGAGCTGGAAGTTGTTCCGGCAGGAAAGGCCCGAAATGTAGGTTTTGACAGCTCCCTCATTGCCGGTCACGGCCACGATGACAGGGTTTGTGCTTATACAAGCTTAAAAGCTATTTTGGAAGTGGAATCTCCAAAAAGGACTGCAGCGGCTCTTTTTGCCGATAAGGAAGAAATCGGTTCCGTAGGAAATACGGGTATGCAGGCTCTCTATTTTGAAAATATGGTTGCAGAAATAGCTGCCTTAAACAAAAACTATAGGGATATTGATGTTAGAAGAGCCTTTGCCAACTCATATATGCTTTCGGCCGATGTTTCTGCAGGTTTCGACCCTGCCTTCCCCTCCGTTTTTGAAAAGATGAATTCGGCCTATGTAGGCAACGGTATCTGCATCAATAAGTATACGGGTTCGGGCGGCAAGGGCGGCTCAAACGATGCCAATGCAGAATTCTTACAAAGAGTAAGAAAAATCTTTGATGATAACAAGGTTGTCTGGCAAACGGCTGAACTCGGAAAAATAGATGCCGGCGGAGGCGGAACAATTGCCTATATTATCGCAAAATACGGTGCCGAAGTTGTAGACTGCGGGGTTCCCGTTCTTTCAATGCATGCTCCTTTTGAAATTTTGAGCAAGGCCGACCTTTATATGGCTTATAAAGCCTATAGAGCTTTTTATAAATAATAATACACATTTAACAATAGTATGTAACCTATGATTACCAGCTTTGTTGGATATGTGTAGTTTGATTCCGTAA
>CALHIC010000109.1 GCA_938030845.1 uncultured Oribacterium sp.
ATAGGTCTGAGACTGTGGCGAAGCCGACGAAGGCGTTCCCCAATCTCAGACCTATATTGATAGAAAAATATTTTTATTCTTAACGAGTATCGCTCCCGGTGCCGGCGGTATCTCGTTTATTATTTTAATTCCGTTTGTTCAAAGGAGATTCCCAGCTCCTGTAAAATTTTGGCTTCTCTATGATGGCAGGTGAAGAGAAGAATTTGCGCCGGATAAGCCTTTTTTAAATAGCTAAGACTGGCGGAAAGTCTCCGTTCATCATACATAGCAAAGCTGTCGTCAAAGAGCAGAGGAAGGGATTCCTGATTCTCTTTTTGCAGAAGAAGCGCTATGGAAAGTCTTAGTGCCAGATAGAGCTGATCAATCGTACCTGTAGAAGCCTGTTCCAGAGGGAAGAATCCTTCCTTTGCATTGACATAAAGCTGTAGGTTTTCATCGATCCATAAGGAATCATACCGACCATTGGTGATTTCAGCCAGGGCGTGCCCACAATTATCATTTAGGTGGAAGGCAAAGCTTTTACGAATTTCCGTAGCAATCTGCTGTATTCGTTCTTTTGCTTCCCGAATAGACTCCAATTTTTCCTGAAGCTTTTCATTTTCCTCCAGAGAAGGGCGGAGCAAGTCTGCCTTATTTTGTAAAATTCCGTACTGACGCAGAAGCTCTTCTCTTTGTTCTCTTTGGCTTTCCGCAAGACTGCTTTCCTTCCAGAGAGCCTGCTCTTTTTCGTAATTTTCCTCTAAAGTCTGTAAAAGCTTTCCTTTTTCTTCTCTTTCCGTCCACTTTTCCAAAATTGTGCTGTAGTATTGCATAATCTTAGCTTGAGAATAGCCTTGACTTGCACCCTTTTCGGAAAGCTCTTCCTTGCTGCTGTTTTGGAATTGCAGAAAGGCGGAAATTTGACGTTTTCCCAGAAGCTCTTCAAATTCTTGTTTTTCCTTCTTTATCCAGTTTTGATGTTGATTAAAGACTCTTTTTTGAGAAAGAGCCAAAAGCAGAAAAAGCAAAAAGGCACAAAAGAAAGGATACAGGTATGCGGAAAAGCCCATGGAAAAGAAAGGAAAAGGCGGTAAACTAATCATGGTATAGGCATAAAGAAAGCTCATTACCGTTAAAACCGCAAAGCAAAGGGCAAAAAGGCAGAAGATAGGGTATAGAATCAGGCTGCCTTTGCCAAGCTCCTTTTCCTCCTGGGCATGGTTCAGATACAGCAGCATCCGATCTTGTTCTTCTAAAAGCGCTTCCTTATTCTGGACTTCTTCCTTTTCCAAAATAGTGGAAAGAGCTTCCAATTCATTTCTTGTTTCTTGAATTTTTTCTTTTTGCATTTCCAATGAGGGAGATTCCTTTGATAAGCTAATCTCTTCTATAGAAGCCTTGGACAGGGTATCGTGTTCCGATGCGGTATCGGAATCCGGAAGCTCTCCCACATTGATTTGAGAAAGTGCCTTTTGGGTATTCTTTACTTCTCCCAAAAGTGAGGAATAGCGCTTTGTAGCCTCGGGAACCATTTGCTCCAGTAGTGCGGCTTCTTCCTTGTCCAAATAGCGGAGTGCCGCATCGGGACTGAGTTCCACATTTCCGCTTTGCTGAAAATTACTCAGCATTTTTTGGAGCTCAAAAACCATCTCTCTTTCTGTTGAGGATTTTAGCTGACGGATAGATACGGTATTTTTAAAGCTGTCCAAAGAAAAGGGCGCAAGAACAGTCTGTAAAAAGCTTTCCCCATCAGGGATGAGCTGTCCCGATGCCAAGGCTGTGACTTCGGCCTCTCCTCCTTGGAGAAAATCTCTTTGGACGCGGTAGGATTGTCGCTGGTAGGAAAATTCCAGCGTTCCTCCGAAAGCTGTTGCTCCGGAGAAGGGGCGATATTGGAAGAAAGCCTCCCGTTTACTGGCTCCCTTGGGAATCCCGTAAAGCATGGCTTGAATGAATGCGTGTATTGTACTCTTTCCTGCCTCATTTTCTCCATAGAGAATCTGTAGGGAGGGAGAGAAGTCCAGAGAATAATCCGAAAATTTTCCAAAGCCGGCGATATGTAATTTTTCCAGTATCATGACTTTCCTCCTTCCAGAAGGGCGGAAACGCCGTAAAAAAGACTTTGCTTTTCCATAGGGCTTAAGTCCTCCAGATCTTTTTTCAAGTAGGAACGAATAAAGAACCCCAAAATGTCCTGTTGATGTTCTTTATATAGAGCATAAAAATCATACTGGGGAAGGGTTTCATCCAAGCATTCTACGATACGCAGCTCTTTCGGGAATAGGCTTGGATCCACCTTGGTTTCCGGATCTCTTTTTCCGCTAAAGCGAATTTTATAAATATTCTGTTTTCCTCGTTCTTCGATTTTTTTTAAGAGCCCCTGCTTCAGTGCTTCCTGCCCCACGGTGGGATCCAGCTGCAAATAAAGGGAAATATATTGAAGGGTGGAAATCGGGAAAAAAGAAAGGCTTTCCAATCTCTTTGTGATGGGGTGAATACTTCCCAAATA
>CALHIC010000110.1 GCA_938030845.1 uncultured Oribacterium sp.
TAGATCTCTTGCAAGAATTGGAAGAAGTCTTAGGTATTGCTAGCTATCCGATGAATTGGCCGATTGGAATGGGGAAGAGCTTCGAAGGTTTGTATGATCTCTACAATGAGCGTCTAGAACTGTATAAGGGTGAGGAGCGATTTGCGACATTAGCAGAAGGAGACAAACTCTTTGCTTCTAATCCTTTCTATGAGCAAGTCAAAGAAGACATTGAACTCTTGGGCGAAGCTGGAAATGAATTCTCAGAAGAAGCGATTTTGGAAGGTAAGCTGACACCTGTTTTCTTTGGCTCAGCCCTGACCAACTTTGGTGTCCAGACTTTCCTTGAGACTTTCTTGAAATTTGCTCCGGAACCGCATGGCCACAAGAAAACAGATGGCGAAGTGATCGAGCCACTTAATCCAGACTTTTCAGGTTTTGTCTTTAAGATTCAGGCCAATATGGACCCAAAGCACCGTGATAGAGTGGCTTTTATGCGGATCTGTTCAGGAGAGTTTGATGCGGGAATGGAAGTAAACCATATTCAGGGAGGCCGAAAAGTAAAGCTGTCTCAGCCTACCCAGATGATGGCGGACGAGCGAAAAATCGTGGAGAAAGCCTATGGCGGAGACATTATCGGCGTCTTTGATCCGGGAATCTTTTCTATCGGAGATACCCTGGAGCTTTCCAACAAAAAGTTTGTCTACGAGGGAATTCCTACCTTCGCTCCGGAGCATTTTGCCAGAGTACGACAGATTGATACCATGAAGAGAAAGCAGTTCCTAAAGGGGGTTTCTCAGATTGCGCAGGAAGGTGCCATTCAGATTTTTCAGGAGTATAACAGCGGTATGGAGGAGATTATTGTAGGTGTTGTAGGCTCCCTGCAATTTGAAGTATTAACCTACCGTCTGAAAAACGAGTATAATGTAGAGGTGCGATTGGAAATGCTTCCCTACGAGCATATTCGCTGGATTGAAAATTATACGGAAATAGATGTTTCCGCCATTTCCGGAACCTCTGATATGAAGCTGGTAAAGGACTTAAAGGATAGACCTTTATTGCTTTTCGCCCATCCCTGGTCCATCGGTATGGTTTTGGATAGAAATGAAAATCTAAAGCTCAGCGAGTTCTCCAGAAACTAAAAAAAGGGGTAAAAAACATCAGTGAAAAAGCCTTAAGGCAGGAGATATCAATATTGGCAAAGAATGCCCAAGGGCAAAATGCATAATATTGTTAGAGAAGGCCTTGGGCATAAAGGTATATCTAAGAGCATACGAAGTTTAAGCAAGAAGAAAGGAAGGACCCTATGGAAAAGAGTATCAAAACTTGGTTGGCAGAGCATGAAGAGGAATTTGTTAAGGACTTAGGCAGACTGATTGCCATTGATTCCGTTCAGGGAGAGACAAAGCCGGGAGCACCCTTCGGAGAAGGCCCCAAGAAGGCTTTAGAGGAGGCATTGTCCCTTTGCAAAGGCTACGGTTTTTCCGTAAACAATATGGAAAACTATGTGGGAACAGCGGATATGGATGCAAAGCTTCCCAGAAGTCTGGATATTTTGGCACACCTGGATGTGGTTCCTGCGGGAGAAGGCTGGGAGATTACCGAGCCCTTTACAATGCTGGAAAAGGATGGAATTGTCTACGGACGTGGCGTCAGTGACGATAAGGGACCGATGCTTGCAGGGCTTTATGCCATGCGTGCGGTAAAAGAACTGGGCTATCCTTTAAAGAAGGGCGTTCGTATGATTATGGGAACCAATGAAGAGACCGGTTCCAAGGATTTAGAGTATTACTATGCCCGGGAGAAGGCCGGAGAGATGAGCTTTACCCCGGATGCGGAGTTCCCCATTATCAACGTGGAAAAGGGACAGTTCAGAGGAACTATTTTCAAGAAAAGAGAGAAGGAGGAGAGCAGTCTTCTTTCCTTAAAGGCGGGAATTGCGGTAAATGCGGTACCGCAGAAGGCGGTACTCATTTTCTCTGCATTGGGAGAGGATGAATTCCAAAGTGCTAAGCAGGCGGTGGAAGAGCAGTGTCAGGTAAAAATCAGTAAAAACGGCAATGAAGTTACGGTAATCGGAACCTCCGCCCATGCGGCAACCCCTTACCTTGGAAAAAATGCCGGTCTTGCGGCAGTGCTTTTTGCCTCAAAGCTTCCTTCCATCGGAACACAGCTGAAGCAGGATTTAGAGAAGCTTACAGAGCTTTTCCCCTACGGAAAGACCGACGGCTCCGGCTTAGGCATCAAGATGGAGGATAAGGAAAGTAAGGATTTAACCTGTACCTTGGATATCTATGCCATTGACGGAGAGGAGCTTCGTTTTACCTATGATTCCCGTGTGCCTATCTGTGCTACGGAGGAGAATTGCGTAAATACCGCAAGAAAAAATGTAGAAGCCAAGGGCTTCCAATTTGAAACCAAAGGAATGATTCCTCCCCACTATGTACCCTCCGATTCCCCATTTGTACAGAACCTACTCTCTGTTTACGAGAAGGTAACCGGCTTAAAGGGAGAGTGCCTGGCTATCGGTGGCGGTACCTATGTGCATGATGTGGAAAACGGCGTAGCCTTCGGAGCGGTTCTTCCGGATGTGGATACCAGAATGCATGGTGCTGACGAGTGGATTAAGGTAAAGGATCTGCTTTTGGCGGCAGAAATTTACGGAGAGGCAATTTTGGCGCTTTGCCAATAATCCGGTAAAGCACCGAGAATGTTATGGAAGATAAAATGACAGAAACTATTGTGAAGAATGAGGCTCTCTCTGAAGAGAACTATCCGGCGGATGGTTCCGGGGAAGAGCTGAAGAATGAAAATATTATAGAAATCAAAGGACTTGGCAAAACCTTTAAAACCGATGGTGAGGACTTTGTGGCACTGGATCAGATTGATTTGTCCATCCGAAGAGGAAGCATTCAGGGTATTATCGGTCTTTCCGGTGCCGGAAAATCCACCTTGGTTCGTTGTATCAACTATCTGGAAAAGCCCAGTAGCGGACAGATATATTTTCAGGGACAGAGCCTGGGATCCATGAAGGAAAGGGAAATTCTTGCCATGCGACAGAACATGGGCATGATTTTCCAGCAGTTTAATCTTCTGGAACAAAGAAATTTGTTGAGAAATGTCAGCTATCCCCTGGAAATCTCCCATAAGGGAGGTCCTATTTCCTACTTTAAGAAAAGGAAGGCAAGACTGGAGCGGGCTAAGGAGCTTTTGGCTATGGTAGGCTTAGAGGGAAGGGAGTACAGTCACCCTTCCCAGCTTTCCGGAGGACAGAAGCAAAGAGTAGCCATTGCCAGAGCCCTGGCGACAAAACCGGAGGTATTGCTCTGTGATGAGGCGACCTCTGCCTTGGATCCTAAAACCACAGAGCAGATTCTGGAATTGCTGAAGAAGATTAATCGGGAGATGGGGGTGACCATTATTTTGATTACCCACCAGATGTCCGTGATTGAAGCCATTTGTGATGAGGTGGCCATTATCGATCACAGCCGGATTGCGGAAGCCGGCCCGGTGAAGGAGGTTTTCCGCTCTCCCAAGTCGGAAATCGGAAGAAAACTGATTTTGGGAGAGGGAGAGAAGGAAATTCAATTCGGTACCGGAAAGCGTATTCGTTTGGTTTTTGACGGTCGTTCCGCCCATGAGCCCGTGCTTTCGGAAATGATTCTTTCCGCCAAAGCACCGGTGAATATTCTCTTTGCCAATACCAAGGATGTGGATAATATTGCCATGGGGCAGATGATTATAGAACTGCCGGAGAATCCGGAGGATGAGTTCCAGATTCTCAGCTTCCTAAAGGAAAGAGGAATTCTGTATGAGGAGGTGCATTCATGAGCATGAGTTTGAAGGAGCTTTTGGCTCTTTTTTCCAAGGAAACTTTGGCAACCTTGTATATGGTAAGCATTTCCACACTGATTTCCTATGCCATCGGTATCCCCTTAGGGGTGATTTTGGTGGTGACGGAGGATGGCAGTATTGCGCCGAATAAGATTATTCATGGGGTTCTCGGATTTTTCACCAACATTTTCCGTACCATCCCCTTCCTGATCCTTTTGGTTATGGTGCTGCCCATCACCAAGGCTTTGGTGCACACAACGCTGGGACCTAAGGCGATTATTCCGCCCCTTGTGATTGCTTCCGCACCCTATATCGCCAGAATGGTGGAGTCTTCCTTAAAGGAAGTGGATGCCGGAGTGATTGAAGCGGCAAAATCCATGGGCTCCAACAGCTTTCAGATTATATTTAAGGTTCTGCTTCCGGAGGCGCGGCCCAGTCTTTATGTAGGGGCGGCAATCTGTATGACCTCCATCCTTTCTTATTCCGCCATGGCGGGCTTTGTAGGAGGCGGCGGTCTGGGAGCCATTGCCCTAAACTACGGTTACTACCGTTACCAGACGGATATGATGTTGATTGCGGTGGTGGTACTGGTGGTCATTGTTCAGCTGGTACAGGAATTCTGGATGAGACTGGCGAAGTACAGTGATAAAAGAGGAAAGCTGAATTAAGATATTCAGGCAAATGGGCAGTCTTTATTAAAGTCGGCAGATAAGCTTTACGAAAATTTTATAAAATTGAATTAAATTCGGAGTTCTTGCTTTTTTCTATTTTTTCTTATACCATAGGGGAGTTGAAAAGGACTTTTCAACAGGGAGCACACCCGCGGAATGGAGTAGAAGAACATTTTCCGAAGGGAAGGTAAGAATTCTCCCTAAGGGGAGAGAAAAGAGGAGTTTTATGAAAAAGAAAATTGGAGTGCTTGTGGCATCCCTTG
>CALHIC010000111.1 GCA_938030845.1 uncultured Oribacterium sp.
GGTTTTTCCGATGATGTGATTTTCTCTGTGGCCAAGCAGGTGAAGGAAGCCGTAAGCCAAGGGGTGGAAGTTGCCATTGTGATTGGCGGAGGCAATTTCTGGAGAGGAAGACAGTCAGAGCAGGTGGATCGCTATAAAGCGGATCAGGTGGGAATTCTGGCCACCATGATGAACTGTATTTATGTCTCTGAAATTTTCCGTATCAGCGGATTAAAAACAAAGATTATGTCCTCCATTGCCGTAGGCGATATGGCAGAGCTTTTTTCCAAGGATAAGGCGGTGAAGGCTTTGAAAAAGGGACAGGTGGTATTTTGCGCCGGGGGTACGGGACATCCCTTCTTTTCCACGGATACCGGAGTAGTGCTTCGGGCATTGGAACTGGAATGTAAGGAGATTCTTTTGGCTAAGGCCATTGACGGGGTTTATGATAAGGATCCCAAGAAGTTCCCGGATGCAAAGAAATATGAAAGCTTAAGCATTGATGAGGTAGTGGAGAAAAAGTTGCAGGTCATTGATCTGTCCGCTTCCATTCTTTGCTTGGAAAACAGACTCCCCTTGTCCGTATTTTCTTTAGAAGAGGAAGACGGTATTGCCAAGGCTCTTTTGGGAGAGCATAGAGGAACCAGAGTTACAGCGGATTGATATTCAAAAAGAATCATTGTCCTATAAACGAGATATCGCACGCTTTGCGAGCGATACTCGTTATGAATAAAGCTTTGTTCCATGAAATGAAGCTTTAGTATACAAGATAAGAAGAGCCGGAGGAAAGAAAGATGGATGATCAATTTACCATTTACATTGAGAAGATGCACAAGACCCACGATAACCTGATGAGTGAGCTGGGAACTATTCGTGCAGGAAGAGCCAACCCCCACGTTTTAGACCGTATTATGGTGGATTACTACGGTACACCCACCCCGATTCAGCAGGTAGGAAACGTATCTGTACCGGAGGCGAGAATTCTTCAGATTCAGCCTTGGGATAAGTCTGTTATGAAGGAAATTGAAAAAGCAATCAATATGTCTGAACTGGGAATCAATCCTACCAATGACGGACAGGTAATTCGTCTGGTTTTTCCGGAGCTTACCGAGGAGAGACGTAAAGAATTAACCAAGGATGTAAAGAAAAAGGGAGAGGCCGCTAAGATTGCCATTCGAAATATTCGTAGAGATGCTATGGATTTAGCGAAGAAGCTGGAAAAGAATGCGGAAATCACCGAGGATGACTTGAGCAGACAGACCAAGGATATTCAGGAGCTTACAGACCATATGATTGAGAAAATTGACAAGTCTGTTGAGGCTAAGAATAAGGAATTAATGACAGTATGATTTTTCAAAATAATCAAGAGCAAAGAAGCCTTCCAAGGCACATTGCCATCATCTTGGATGGCAATGGTCGTTGGGCGGCTTCTCATGCGTTACCAAGGGCTTTAGGACATAAAAAGGGTTGTGAGACACTGGAACAAACCGTGGAAGATTGTGCAAGGCTTGGTATAGAGTATTTAACAGTTTACGGCTTTTCCACGGAAAATTGGAAGCGGTCTGAAGAGGAAGTGGGAGCTTTGATGCAGCTCTTTCGTTTTTATATGAAAAAATTGATTACTGTAGCCAATGCCAATAATGTTCGAGCGAAAATGATAGGAGAAAGAAGCCGTTTTCCGGAAGACATTCAAAAGGGAATTTCCGAGCTGGAAGAGAGCACCAAGGCAAATACCGGTATGCTCTTCAGCTTCGCCGTAAATTACGGGGGCAGAGACGAGATGATTAGAGCTATTCGCAGAATCGCCCTGGAAAGTTCTCCTTCGGAACTTAGCGAGAAGCTTTCTCATCTTACGGAAGAAGAGTTCTCGAACTATCTGGATACTGCAGGAACGCCGGATCCGGATTTGGTGATTCGCACCTCCGGAGAGTTTCGTACCTCCAACTTCCTCCTGTGGCAGTCTGCTTATGCAGAGTATTATATAAGCTCTGTATACTGGCCGGACTTTAACTTGGAAGAGCTGGAGAAGGCCATTGCCTCCTATCAAAAGAGGGAACGGCGCTTTGGAGGACGGAAGGCATAGTGTTTTGCTTTCTTTCTCCTGCATTTTTTCCGAAAGGACAGGAGTGCAGAGAAGAATCATTTTGAAAGATATTTTGGAAATATAGTAAAGGGTAGTATATGGTAGAACAAAAGGACAATAGCACGGAACAAAAGGATAATAGGACGGGACAAAGTGAGGGACAAAATGAACATAAGTTAAGTTCTTTTCTGACAAGGCTGATTAGCGGCCTTGTTCTGCTTTTGTTGTTATTCGGAATCCTTCCCCTGGGAGGTCTTCCGGTCTTGGTTTTTTGCCTGTTTTTATCCCTCTTTGCCTCTTATGAATTGTTGCATTGCTTTTCTTTAGAGAAGAAGAGGATTTCTTTCCTGTCTTATTTTTTTGTTATTCTTTACTATTCAGCCTTATTTTTACATCTACCTATATCTTTCTTTTTGCTTCTTTCCTATCTCTTTCTTTTGGGCTTCTATTATGTATTAAGCTATCCCAAGGCGGATATTCGGGAGATTGCTCTGCTCTTTTTAGTTTTTCCCTATGCCGGCATCCTTTTATCTTACATTTATTTGTGCAGGAGTCTCCCCCATGGGAAGGTGCTGGTTTGGCTGGTATTTTTATCCAGCTGGGGCGCGGATACCTGTGCCTACTGTGCCGGACTTCTCTTTGGAAGGCATAAAATGACACCGGTTTTAAGTCCGAAAAAGACCTGGGAGGGGGCTGTAGGAGGAATACTGGGAGCCGGAATTTTATCCTTCATTTTTGCAATTATCTTTAAGGGACACGGACTTCCTCTGCATTTATCCCCCTATTTATTAGCTCTGGCAGTTTCTCTTGCCGCCTTATTTTCCATAGGTGGAGATTTGATGGCCTCCGGAATGAAAAGAGATTTTCAAATCAAAGACTACAGCCATTTGATTCCCGGACATGGAGGAATTTTGGATCGTTTTGATTCTGTTCTGTTTACGGCGCCCATTATTTACTATGGCATAACAGTTTTAGATTATTTTAAAAAGATTTAATACAAAAGAAGGAAAAACAATCGTCCCTCACTTTATAATAAGCAAGAAAAACATAGATAAGAACTGATGAGATAAAAACTAATGAAATAAAGAAAAACGACATAATTAATAATGTCGCAATTTTAAATCATCATGTAAGACTTATCCTTGATATACTTTAATAAAGTAAGTCTTCAGTATAATTTTTGGGAAGGTAAAGCATGAATATCGTAATTTTAGGGAGTAGCGGTTCCATCGGAACCCAGTGTCTATCCCTTTTAAAGGATCATCCAGAGCATAAGGTGATTGGACTTTCGGTGAAATCCAAAATAGAGCTTTTGAAAGAGCAGGCAGGAGAATGGCAGGTTCCAAAGCTTTGTGTATATGAAGAAGCTTTGG
>CALHIC010000112.1 GCA_938030845.1 uncultured Oribacterium sp.
AAGCTTGAAGCTTAGTATCCGCTGTGTGGGCGAAGTTAGCGGGAGCGTGCCCTGATTTCAGACCTATACAGTGGGAAAGTATAGAAATTTCTCTTCCCTTTCCCTTGGCTTTTCTATCCTTATAAACTCTCAAAAAACCGCCGATATTGGTATTGATAAGTTAGCAGAAAGAACGGTGTGGAAGGGAGTCCGACGTTCCCATGGCTTTTCAGAGAGAGAAAGATTCTTAGGGAAAGTTTCATTTTCTCTAAAGGCGTGGACTTTCTCCAAAAAGACCTGCTAGCTCGATAAACTAAAGAGAGAGAGGATGAATCATGTCAGGTTTATCAACAAATTCAACGTCCGGCAGCTCCAGTTTGGGAAATACTGCCCTCCGTGGTTTTGGAGGAATGTCCTCCGGAATTGACCGTGACGCATTAATTGAACAGGCAACAAAGGGTACTCAGCTTAAGCTTACCAAAGCAAAGCAGGAGACCACAAGACTTGAATGGAGACAAGAGGCATTTCGTGAGTTATCCGATAAGACTATAGCATTGCAGGATGACTTTTTGTCCTTTGCATCCAGTGACTCTATCAAAAGTCCGGAATTGTATGAATCCAGTGTAGTAAATCCACAGGGGGATGCTGCGGCAACCAAGTTTATTACCGCTTCCGGTCATTCGGATTTAACAAAGAACTTAAAGGTGAAGGCAGTTACCAAGCTGGCAACCTCCGAGTCCATTGTTTCCGATGTGAAAGGAACCGCATCCGCCATCAAAACCGGAATTACCGCTGACGCATTGGCAGCTGCCGGTAATGCAAAAACCAGTACTTTGGTAGGAAAAAGCTTACAGCTTGGTAACTATACCACAAAGGGTGTCTTCCAAGAAAAAGCCAGCTTTACTTTTCCGGCAAGCTATAAGGATGACGATGGCAAAACCGTAGAAATCGACTATACCGGTGATAAGCAGAAGCTGGTAGATGATTTAAACAAGGCGGCAAAGCAGGGAAATGTAAAGCTTGGAGAAAATGAGTTTTTGAGCTTCAGCTATCAGCAGGGCTCAAATCCGGGAGAAGACTACATTCAGATTAACGCCGGTACTTCCCAGTATGTTATTAAGTCCGGATCTTCCGCATTAGATGCTTTAGGCTATAAGGCTCCTCCTGCAGGTAGTACTCCCGCCGGAACCGGATCTGATGCTTATGGTGTTAAGATTGCAGCCTTTAACAGCAGCGCTCAGGCAGAAGGAAAGTTCACTGCGTCTTCCGTAAAGCAGAGCGGTATGCTGGATTACTTAAAGGATCAAAAGCTCACAGTCAGCTACGGTGGCACAAGCCAGGAGATTTCTCTTTTGACCGATGCCCAGAAGCAAAGCATTGAGGCGGCTCACACCGGCACAAGTGCCAGTGACAATCAGAATCGTTTAGATGCGGTAAAGGATGCTATTCAGAAAAATCTTAACAATGCTTTCGGTACAGGAAAGATTGTAGTGGACTCTTCCACAGGAAGTATCACTTTTAACAGTGCCAACGGAAAGGATACCGTCTCCGTAAGCTCCTCCGATGCTCAGGTAAGAGCGAACCTGCAGATTAGCAAGAATGCTTCCAACAAGGTTACCACCGGCAGTTCTATCATGGATAATCTGGACAAGTTGGGACTTTCCGATTATGTAGGAAACAAAGCAGGCTTGGATGAGGCTCTTTCCAAGTTCAAGATTAACGGTAAGGAAATCAAGGGAATTACTGCAGACAGCACCGTGCAGGATATGCTGAAGAAAATCAATGATTCCGACGCGGGAGTAAAAGCCAGTTATATGGAAGGTTCCGGACGTTTTGTGTTGATTCACAGCGAAACCGGTTCCGGAAGAAGCATTACTTTGGGAGATGCAAACAATGCCAACGACATTGAGGATAAGCTCTTTGGCGCAACTGCCAGCGGTGGCGGACAGGTAAACCACGGTACCGATGCGGAAATGGTTTTTGACTACGGCAACGGCATCAATGAAACCGTTACTTCTTCCAGCAACACCTTTAACATTGACGGTGTAAAGATTACTGCCAGCGGTAAGTTCGGTGTAGAGCTGGATGCTTCCGGAAATGCGGTAACCAAGCCGGATGGTTCCTACAAGTTTGACAGCTCCAAGGAGGTAAGCTTTACTTCTAAGGCGGATGTGGACAAGGCTGCTGCAACCATGAAGAAGTTTGTGGAGAAGTTCAACGACCTGGTAAGCTCTGTAAATACCCATGCAAAGACCAGACGTTCCAGCGGATATGATCCTTTGACGGAAGCTCAGAAGAACCAAATGAGCGAAAAATCCATTGAAAACTGGGAAAAGAAGGCAAAGGAAGGAATTCTTTACGGAGAAAGCTCCATCAGAAACTTCAGTGACTCTTTGCAGACAGTTATGACTCAGATGATGTCCGATTTAAAGGTTGCAGGTTTGGACTATCAGGATATGGAGAAGATGGGACTTTCTATGACTACGGATTCCTTTGACGGTGGAAAGCTTAGCTTTGATGAAACAAAGTTCAAAAAAGCTATGGAAACAGAACCGGAGAAGGTTTCTAAGGTAATGACAGGACACAACGGATCCAAGGGCCTGGCAAAGATTGTAGAAGATTCCGTTAGTCGTTATGCTACTCGTTATGCTTCCAGAAATGGCGGATCTTACGGAGAGCTGATTAAAGAAGCCGGCTCCAACAAGGTTACCCTTTCCAACACCTCTTCCGTTATTTATGGAAAGTTAAAGGAAAATTCCGAAGCTATTGAAAAGTTTAAGACCATGCTTAGCAATCAGCAGGATCGTTATATCAAGCAGTTCTCTCAGCTGGAGAAGTTAATCAGTAAGATGAATACCCAGTCCTCTTACTTAAGCGGATTGTAAATCGCTAAGCGAAGTCAATAAATAGAGTTGTAAAAAATCAAAAAATTTCTAAGCAATATAGGTCTGAAATTTTATTTTGATTTTTTGCAACTCTTTTTTTTGTGCAAAGTTCACCTTTACAAAATACGGGATAATCCAGTAAAATCTAAGCTTTGTGAAAAATAGAGTTGTAGAAAGGAGAAAAAATGAAAGAAAAGAAAAAATTATCTTTAGCGATGCAGATTTTTATTGCTTTGGTTTTGGCGATTATCGTTGGCTTATTATTACAGGGACATAGTAATATTGCGGAAAATTATATTAAGCCCTTTGGAACAATTTTCTTGAACTTGGTAAAATTCATTGTGGTGCCGGTGGTGCTGTTTTCCATTATGTGCGGTATTATTTCCATGAGTGATATTAAGCAGGTGGGCTCCGTAGGCTTGAAAACGGTGGTGTTTTACTTATGTACCACTGCTTTTGCGGTAAGTATCGGATTGTTCTTCGGAAGCATTTTCCATAATCTGTTTCCGGTGGTAGCCACTGCGGATTTAAGCTATGAGGTTAAGGGAAGTCTGTCTTTAATGGACACCATTGTTAACATCTTCCCCTCCAACTTCGTGCAGCCCATGGTGGAAGCCAATATGTTGCAGGTTATCGTGATGGCACTGATTTTGGGCTTCGCTATCATTCTGGTAGGAGAGAAAACTCATAGAGTGGTTAGTGCCTTCAATGATTTTGATGCTATTTTCATGAAGTGTATGGAAATGGTATTAAGCCTCTCTCCGATTGGTGTGTTCTGTTTGCTTTGTCCGGTTATTGCGGTAAACGGACCGAAGATTCTCGGATCTTTGGCTATGGTACTTTTGGCAGCCTATATTGCCTATGTTGCCCATGCCGTGGTAGTGTATTCCCTTACCGTGAAGCTTATGGGAGGTCTTTCTCCGATAAAGTTCTTTAAAGGAATGCTTCCTGCCATTATGTTTGCCTTTTCTTCAGCTTCTTCCGTTGGTACTCTTCCTATTAATATGGAGTGTACGGAAAAATGGGGAGCAAAGAAGGAGATTGCAGCCTTTGTACTTCCCTTGGGAGCGACCATTAACATGGACGGAACTGCGATTTATCAGGGAATTTGCGCAATCTTTATTGCTTCCTGTTACGGTATTCATCTGACTCTTGGGCAGATGCTGACCATTATTTTAACGGCAACCCTTGCTTCCGTTGGAACCGCAGGTGTTCCCGGAGCCGGTATGATTATGTTGGCTATGGTGCTTACCTCTGTAGGTCTTCCGGTGGACGGTATCGCCTTGGTGGCCGGTGTAGACCGTATTTTTGATATGGGAAGAACCACCGTAAATATTACAGGAGATGCGGCTTGTACCATCGTGGTTTCCAATCTGGAAGCCAAAAAACAGGCAAGACTTACTGCAAAATCTTAAGCCTAAGCATCCTACGGAGGAAATTCATCCGATTTCTTTATTTTTTGTAAAAATCCTTTATACATTTCCATAGACCGGACGACATATTATAAGACAATAAGAAGAAATCTTCGGAGTTGAAAATATTTGTTCCGCTGGATAAAAACCTTTGGAAATGGAGATTGTATGAACGATTATCAAAAGAAGTATTTAGAGCATATAACGAATTCGGCATCGATTTTGTGCAAGGATACGGACTGACTGAAACATCGCCGATTATCGCGCTGAACCCGAAAGAACACTTTAAAATCGCCAGTGTCGGACAGTACTTTATTTCTTATATGGAAATGAAGATTCTCGATCCCGATGAAAAGGGAATAGGGGAGGTTGCCGTAAAGGGACCGATGATTATGCAGGGCTATTACAATATGCCCGAAGAAACAGCCGAAGTTCTTTCTCCCGACGGCTGGTTAAAGACGGGAGACCTCGGCTGGCTTGACGATGAGGGTTATCTCTATCTTTGCGGAAGGGCTAAAAACCTCATAGTTACTGCCGGAGGAAAAAATGTCTTCCCCGAAGAAATCGAAAATATGTTCCAGCTTTATTATAATGAAATTGAACAGATTACCGCTGCAGGTTATCAGGCTGAGGAGGGGGAGGAAGTTGAAGTCCTTGTTTATACCGCCGATGACCTTTATAAAAAGCTCAATATGACGCGCGGCACAAGCGAAGGCGATGCAGCCGTCCAAAAAGAAATCGATGCCATTATCGAAACCGTAAATAAAAAACTTTTACCTTATCAGCGGATTACAAAAACAACCTATCTGTCCGAACCGCTTGAAATGACCACTACCAAAAAAGTAAAGCGTTTTAAGAAGTAGGTTTTAATCAACAACC
>CALHIC010000113.1 GCA_938030845.1 uncultured Oribacterium sp.
CTGACCCATGTGGATGCCTCCAAGGGAATGGTGCAATGGGCCAAGGAAAATGCCGAGCTTTCCGGTCTTGCTTCCGCCCCCATCCGCTATCTGGTGGATGACTGTGTGAAATTTGTGGAGCGGGAAATTCGAAGAGGCAATCAGTACGACGGCATCATCATGGATCCCCCTTCCTACGGCAGAGGTCCCAAGGGAGAAATCTGGAAAATCGAAGACAGCATCTATCCCTTTTTACAGCTCAGCGAAAAAATTTTGAAAAAGGATGCCCTCTTTTTCCTTTTAAATTCCTACACCACCGGATTACAGCCGGGGGTTATGGCCTATATGCTGAAGGATTTGATTCAAAAAAGTCGTGGCGGCATCGTGGATTCTCAGGAGGTGGGCCTGCCCATTGCGGAAAGCAATCAGGTGCTGCCCTGCGGTTGTTCCGCCAGATGGTTTCAAGGGGAAGAACGTTCTTAAACCGTAAGTTTTTTGTCCTTTTCGTTAGGAAAAATTCGTTGTTTTTCCTATGAGAAAAGGATAGTATTATAAAGAGAAGCTGAAATAATATATTTTTACCATCCTTTAAGGATTGTCTATAGAGATTTGGAGGACAAAATGAAGAAGAGAACCCTACCCTTCCTGGTGCTTGCAGGAATCAGCCTTTTTTCCGGCACCGCTTTCGCAGCGGGTTGGAATGTAAACAGCAGAGGACAGCAGGTTTATCAAAATGATAACGGTTCCGTGGTGCAAAACTCCTGGATTAAAATCAATCAGAACGGCCAGACCCTTTGGTACTATGCCACAGGAGACGGAAGCCTGAAGCAGGACGGCTGGCTGAAATTACAGGATTCCTTCTACTATTTTGACGGAAACGGCATTATGCAGACCGGTTGGGTAAATGATGATAATTATTACTGTGACCCCGGCACCGGAAAGATGATTACCGGCTGGAAACAGCTCCCCCTTCCCTCCGGCGTTACCGCTGACGAAAATCGAAAGGGAAATAACGGAAACTACTGGTTCTATTTTAACCAAAGCACCGGAGAAAAGCTTCGTTCCAAGGATGGTCATGTTGCGGTAAAGACCTTGGACAATGCCTCCTACGGTTTCGATGAAAACGGTATCATGGTTACCGGTTGGGCAGAGGTAAATGATGCCAATCCGGAAATTGCGGGCTATGTATTTTTCGCAGAGAAAAACGATAATAAATTCAAGATGGGACAGCGTTTAAGCGGCACCTGGTACTCCACCGTAGGTCCTGAAGGAAACAGCAGTAAGCTTTCCACCGGGGATGTGGAATGGTTCTATTTTAAGAATAATGGCCATCCCGCAGCCGGTAACGAAGGAGTGTACGAAGTCCAGAGAATCAACGATAAGCGTTACCTCTTCAACGAAAAGGGCAATCCCGTTTACGGCATCCAAAAGGGACGCACCGCTTCCAATGCACCGGAAGGCTACTACTATTGTGGAGCCAACAAGGCTGACTGTTCCGTGAAAACCGGAAGAATGAATCTGGTGGACGGAGACGGAGACAACATCACCTGTTTCTTCGATCAAAACGGTCGAGGGATCACCGGCATCAAGCAGGATTACCTATACTTTAACGGACGTCTCCAAAAGGCGGATCAGGGCTCCCGTTATCAGAAGGTTACCCTTCCCGGACAAAACAGAAGCTACGTGGTGAACGAATCCGGACGGGTAATGAAAAACAAGACCAAATACCGTGACGGAAACGGTAATAAGTGGTCCGTAAATGCCAGCGGTGTGATTACCTTGGATGAGGGACTGGACAGCGTAGAGCTTCAATCCCCGAAGGTTACCGACCTGGATTAAAAGAAAAAGGAACTGTAAAATCAAAAAATAAAAATTTTCGGCAATATAGGTCT
>CALHIC010000114.1 GCA_938030845.1 uncultured Oribacterium sp.
GACAAAATCTTTACTCTATTAATATTCACTTTCTGAAAAAAAGGCATCTCTTCCAAGACTTTTCTAAAAAGAAAAAAGCATCTCCAAAATCTCTATACAGAAAGAAAATGGAAATGCCTTTTTACATGTTTTTGATACTATTTAGTAGCGTGTTTCAATAGAAGTGTTTCAGTAGAAGCTTTTCAGTAGAAGCATTCTGATTTGTACGCTCTTCTTTACTGCATTATGCCTTCTTTACTACATTAAGCCTTCTTTGCAAAGCTGTAGGTATAAACGAATTGATCCGGAGTGTAGTTATCAAGCTTTACTCCGTCAACCTCTGCGTATGGATAGCCGAAATCATTTAAAGCCTCTCCATCCTGTGCAGGGTTCAAGGTAAGGTCTCTTCCATCAGATAAAATCATACGCTCTGCATCACAGTTACCAAAGTAGTATTCCTGCTTTTCCTTGGTTTCTGCCTGGTCCTTTGTCCAATTATTCTTTAAAACAGCCTTTAACACATCGGCGGGATCTGCGGAAACCCAACCGGTTCCCTTTAAATAAAACTCTGCCCAGCAGTGCTGATTCTTGGTGATATCCTCTGCATTGATACGGATTCCGAAATGCTCTCTGGCAGGAATTCCGGATGCACGGCAAAGAGCTACAAACATGGAGTTGATATCGGTACATTTTCCGGACATAGTTGTGTCTAAAAGGGCACAAACATCTCCCTCACCGCAGCCTTTTACACTTTCATCACGGTTCATGTTGGCAATAACCCAGTCATAGATTGCTCTTGCCTTCTCTAAATCTGTGGTCTTTCCTTCGGTTACTTCTGCGGCCTTATTCTTCACCTGATCATTTAAGGGAAGGTTCTTGGAAGGCTCCAGATACTTCTTCACATCTGCAGGAATCTCCGCCTTATCATCCTCCTTTAACTCAGGACTGACGATTTCTTCTCTCTTTACCTGTAAATCCAGCTTTACCACTCTGTCGGCAGGCTCGGCATTTTCATCCCATTCCACATAGAGCATCTTATTGCCCCAGTCGTCCGTGTTCATTTCCGCCTTAGCATTTCCGGCATCATACTTTACGTCCTCAACAGTCTGATACTCACTGCTTTGAGGAACAGGAATCCAAAGACGAACCTTCTTTCCCTTTTCGTACTTGGATAAGTCAATGGTATTGTTTACTGCCCCCTCAACTACCTTCTTTTCGGAAGCTTCTGCCTTTTCTGTCTCCTTCTCAGTGCTCTTCTCCGTTGCGGCAACAGATTCTGTGCTCTTCTCTGTGCCCTTTGCACTTGTTTCTACGTTGCTTGTAGCCTTATTTCCGCAAGCAGCCATCAGCATTCCTACTGTTCCCAAGAGTAACATGACCTTTAAGCTTTTTTTCATTTTTTCCTCCTTAAGCCACTCTTTTAAACTGTAACGAGGAAGAGTATACGCCAGAGGTCTACGGGAGAGAAATTGAATTTCACAATAAATTTTTAGTTTTATTACATAAGCTTATAAATAGAGTCAACTATTATAGCCTGAAACCACACTGCCAACTCGAAAAAGAGCTTGTCTTATACGACAAGTCCTTTTCCATTTTACCTTACAGCTTATTCTTTCTTTGCCAATAAAGCACCGATTCCTCCGGCAATTAATGCCAAAATTCCTACTACCAGGTAAACCCATTCAAAGCTTCCGCTGGTTCCGTAAATGTCCAATACCCCTTTATATATGGAGCCTACCGTTAGTATCGCCACGCCGCTCTTCCAAAGGAAGAATGCCAAAGAGGTGAAGAATAGCTTCTTTTCCCCTGCCTCATCCGCATTTTCCAAAGAAAGATTCCAAAGGCGATTGCCTGTGCATAGGTTGATAAACTTTGGAAGGAAAATGAGACTTAAGGGCAGTAAAAAGGCATAGCTCATAAAAACCGAGCTGACTCCATGGGAGAAAATGCCATAAATCTTTGCAAATACAAAGACAAAAACCGTGGTCAAAGTAATGGGAAGAAGCGATTTCCAAGATAACTGACTCGTTTTATTGTCAGAAATATTCTGCCTGTTCTGCATATTCTCCATCCTTTCTTCAGCATTGTCCTGACGACTTGCCGAATGATAGTAAATAACTTGATTCTTTTCCATTTGATGCCTCCTCTATACTGATTTTCATAGCATTTCCAGTTTATGAGTTCTTTCCGATATATAAGATATCGCTGACTGCTCGCTCGGAAATCTTATTTCCGTTGGTGGTTGGGTTATTGACCACCTCTCCCTGGAACACCATGGTAGAGGATCCGCCGCCATCCAGGTTATAAACATTGGTCGCCCCTAAAGACTTCATAAAGTTTGCCAACTCATAAAGGCTTAATCCCGCACTTTCTGAGGTTCTTCCGTCGGATACCACAAAGAGATAATGATTCTTTGCTACAGTGCCGATGGCTGTTCTTGGGTTACTGGCCATTGCCATACCTACCTCATCATTTTCCGTAACAGCTACCTCTCCGTTCTCAACCAAAACCGGTCCAAAGGAAAGAACCTGCCAAGCCTGCTTTTGAAGTAGAGAGTCTGTAGTGGTGTCGGATTCGGAAATGAAGGAAAGGGTTCCATCCTTAGAAATCACCATATCTTCTCCGTTGCTTCCCTGACTTCTATACACCACACCGTTTCGGATAACATATCCGCTCTGTCTTGCCCCATAGTAGTCTCCATTGATAGCTAAAACCGCATTGTTTTCCTCTGCCATATCGGAAGTAGTATCGGTAATGTTTCTTCCATAAGTATTGTTTGCAAATGCGGAAAGAATACTTGTTCCATCTGTGACTTCCACATCCGCCACATAGATATTACTGTCGTAAGCTCTGTACTGGGTTACGGTAATTTTGCTCTTGCTGTCGGAGTAAGTACCGATTACCGTTCCGGAACTTGAGCTGCTTGTGCTACCGGAGATACCGGAGGAATTCGTAGTGGATTCCGTAGTGGATTCCGTAGTGGATTCCGTAGTGGATTTCGTTCCGGAGCTTGTGTTGTTGGATCCGGAACTGCCGGAGTTGGTTTTCCCGGATTTTGTACCGGAATTGCCGGTAGAAGCGGAATTTGAGCTATTGCCGGAATTATTTTTAGAAGAGTTTCCGGAGCTGTTATTCGAGGAATTATTGCCTGAATTTCTCTTTCCGCCACCCGGACCACCCTGTCCTCCTCGTCCCGGACCACCTTGACCATGTCCTCCCGGACCGCTATTGCCGGGGCCGCCGAAGCCCTGTCCATTATCGAATCCGCCATTTCCGCCAAATCCCCGGTCAGAATTGTTTTCATCGTAGTTTTCGTTATTTTCACCATCCTGATTGTAGCCGTCTTGATTAAATCCATTTTGCTCGGAATCATCTTGATTGAAGTCACTTTGCCCTGCGTTGTTGGAACTTAAACCGTCCTGATCCTGATTAGCTACATAGGCATTTTCCACCTCAGTACTCTCCTCTTCATTTATAGACAGCCCGTTGGAATCTAAGTTCTGTCCCGACACCGTCTGCATGGGGTGGGGGATTACGAAGGTATCCAAGAGGGCATAGGAGGTAAATGAAGCCAATGCCACACCACATATAATTCCTGCTTTTTTTCCGTTAAACTTTCTCATAATTCTATCCTTTCCTTATACTTTCGCCTGTATCATCCGGCCGTTTTTCTCTTGTAAGGCCTCTTCAAACGTCGCCAACTCTTCATCCTTTTTGCCGGAAAATGCCTTAGACGCTTCTATCTTTGCTGCGCCATAGGGCTTCCTAAGCTCTTCCTGCTTAGCTGCTACTTTCTTGCTACTATTCTTTTCAAAAATCCATTTCTTTTGCACGAAGTAGGACAGGCAGAACAACAAGCCTTCCGTTAAAATCTTCGCCAGGTAGGGATTCATTCCCAAGCTTCCTACGATTCCCGATAAGATAAAGCTATTAATTAAGAAGATAAATGCCGCCAATCCCAGATAAGAGAAGTACTCTTCCTTCTTAAAACTCTTTAGTGCGGATAAATTCCACTTAGTTCTCTTCTGTACTTTAGCGTTTTCTATTCTCTTCTTGCTTTCTTCAATATCTTCCTTTCCTTCCTCTCCGGAGAACACCATGGTCTTGTTTAAGAAGAAATTTAGGTGTAGAGAAATCACTCTTGCCAGAAAATTCGATACAAACAGCCCTCCTGTAATTAGGAAGAAGAAACTGTAAAGCAGAAAATCCGCCAGGAAGGATAACAAGGAGCTGGCAGAGAACTTCAAAATCTGCTTGTAAATCCGATAGGAATCCTTCACCGTATCAAAATGGCTTTCCGCATTGTCATTGATATATATCGTTTCAATAGGCACCTCTTTCATAGGCACTCCTTCCTTTGCCAAAAACAAAAGCACATTCATTTCGTATTCGTAACGCTCTCCGGGAATCGTCAGCATTTCCGGAATCATCTTGCCGGAAAATGCCCGCATCCCTGTCTGGGTATCCTTCACTTCCACGCCGGTGCAAAGATTAAACACCTCCTTGGTAATGCCGTTTCCGATTCTGGAGCGAAGAGGAGAATCCTTGGACTGGGTTCTGCTGCCAAGAATCAGAGTATCTTTTTTCTTCTCTGCTACAGAAAGTAGATTGAGGGCGTCCTTCAGCAAATGCTGTCCGTCCGCGTCCAAGGTGATAATGGTGAAATCTCCTTGCAGTCCCGCATTTTCCTTCTGCAAATATTCCAGTCCCGCCTTTAAAGCGGCACCCTTTCCTCTATTTTCCGGGAAGGACAGCACTCTGGCCTCCGTCTCCCTTTCTATCTTATGGAAGAGAGACAAATACTCCTCTCCCGAGCCGTCATTTACAATCAGGCAATCCATTCCATGTTCTTCAATTCCTTTTACAAATTCCAATAACTGTATAATGGGTTTATAAGCCGGTATTAAGGCAATCCTCTTTTTCATGCTTATCCCTCCTTGTCTGCTTTAGTTTCCTGAAAGGAAGGTTGGAAGTACTTGCTTCAATTCCTTTCATGGCTGGAGTATAGGAGAAAAAACTGAAATGAAGCTGAAAAAGAAGAAAAAAATCAGCTTTAGCTATATCGGCAAAAAAAATAAAATTTGCCGATATGGTATTGTGTTCTCACTCATTAACGATATATTATATAGTGAACCATAACGGCAAAAAAATAAGAATTTGCCGCTATAGAAAAGAGGTCTGAATGAAGGATTATTTACTTAGGGATACGTTGCCTGACTATACCATTTCAAGACAGGATATCTTAAAGCTGGCACAAAAAAGCGATCCTCTTTTTCGTGAAGGGCAACTTAAAGGATTACTTTCATACATGATTGAAAATTCAAAACTCGAACATATCGGACGAAACCAATATAGAAAAGTCCTAGATGCAGTGAATACAACAAAATATGAAAATCAATACTCCGATATTGCCTTGCAAATAATTTCTATCATGGAGGAAGAATTTCCTTTGATTGAATACAGAATTTGGGAATTCCGATGGCTGAATGAATTTCTCAATCATCAGATTGGTCGCAATCACATCTTCCTTGAGGTAGAAAAGGACGGATGCGAATTTGTATTCGAGCGAATAGTGTCTGAATTTGCGGGAAAAGTACTTCTAAAACCTGATTTAAACCAGATTCTTCGCTATGGCATCGATAACAGCATAATCATTGATCGCCTAATTAGTGAATCTCCAAAAGGAAGAAATAAGCAGCATCAACTGGCAATTGAAAAACTGATCGTTGATTTATTTGCTAACAAGCGGCTAAAGGAAATGCTCTCTTTCGGAGATTATCCGGCGGCTTTGGAAGCTATTTTTTCATTATATGAAGTCGATCAAGTGAAAATGTTTCGGTACGCACGACGCAGAAACAAAGAAAGAGAACTGAGGGAATTCCTTCAAAATAAAACGAACATTGAGCTGAAAGTTTGGTGATGTATGATAACAAGAGATAACTTCACATTGGAACACGTGCTTAATTTAAAGAAAAATCGAATGGTGGACAGTTTCATTTTAGAAAGAAGCATTTATGCATTCGGACTTCTTGAAGCCCTATGCAGGGTTAAGATGCCCTTTATTTTCAAGGGAGGAACCAGCCTTATGCTGTTGCTGGAACAACCCAGGCGTTTATCTACAGATATCGATATTATCGTTACTCCGGGAACAGAAATAGAGCATTATCTGGATGAAGCCGGAAAAATATTTCCTTTTAAAAAATTGGAGCGTCAAATCCGAAAAGGAAAGAATAGCATTGAAAAACGACACTATAAATGCTACTATGACTCACCTCTCAAATCCGAGGCCCCCTTTTATATTTTGTTAGACATTCTATTTGAGGAAAATCACTATTCCAAAATAATTCAAAAACCTATAAAAAATGATTTAATCATTACGGAAGAGCCTTACTATGAAGTTAGAGTTCCAAGCATAGATTGTATTCTTGGAGATAAACTAACGGCATTTGCTCCTCAAACAACCGGAATTCCTTTCGGCGTAGATAAAGAACTGGAAATCATTAAGCAAATGTATGATGTAGCAACACTGGTGGATTTTATCGACAACTTTGAAGATATCCGTAAATCTTACACTAGAACCGTTTTATCCGAGATACAGTATAGAGGAATCGCTACCAACGAAGAAGATGTTCTTCGCGATACACTGGAAGCCGCTGTATCCATTGCCTCAAGAGGTCAATACGGAAAAGATTACGATAAATATTTGCGAGGAATAAAAAGCATTGTCACACACATATATGATGAACGTTTTTCTGCAGAAAAAGCTGCAGTTATGGCCTGTAAAGTCATGCATATAGCAGCATGTCTTTTAAAAAATATCCCTTATGAGGCAATTGAAGACTATCCATCCTACATAAAAGCAGAAATAGGAAGCTCTAAGTATTCAAAACTGTCAAAACTTAGAAAATTTGATATACAGGGCTTTGCTCATGTCGTGAAAGCAATTGAAATTCTTCAAGAATAGCACTGGAAAATATAATTTGTAGCTTTATTGGAAATAGCTTTGGCCCGAATTTAAAACGTCCCTAATTTCCAGTCCCCTCACTGATATCCGACTCATAGAGCCTGCGAACCTCTTTTTGCCTGACTAAAATCAGAACAAAACCGGCCAGTAAGGTGAACGTTCCGCCAATCGTAATGCACCACCGATAATCCAGAATCTCTCCGAGAAAGCCCATCACCAAAGAAAATGCACTGCAGCCGGCTGTAACCAGAACCCCCTGGAAAGCATTGACACGAGACCGGAGTCTCTCCGGAATATACCTCTGTACGGCTGCATCTCTTATGATGGCGCTGTTACTCCCGAGAAAGCCGCAAATTCCTCTGTTTAAAAGCATCAAAGGATAAGGAAGCCAGAGCAAACACATATCCATCGCGGAATATGTTTGATAGACAAAAAACACGAAACCGAACTTTTTCTTATCCGGAATTTTAATTCGATATTGTAATGCACTGCCGATGGACCTTCCTATAAACTCCACCACGGAAAATGCGGCATACATCGCCGCGGTGAAGCCCGGAAAAGTACGAAAAAAAGCGATGAGAAGGGGAGAATATCCGGTGGCAACGCCATTGCTCACCGCCATATATTCATAAAGACCTAAAAGGCCGCGTTCTTTCTTTAAATATTGTACCGCCTCCCGTATGTCCGAGGCCCATGCCTTAAGAGAATAGGGTTCGGAATGATGCCGTTCCGTTTCATCCAGACGAATAAAACTCTCCGTAATAGCGGCAAGAAGCGATAGTCCACCCTGCGCAATCAGAATCCATGCCACACCGAACGTGTCCAAAAGCACCGCGGCAAACGGGGTCATAATCACCGTTAAAACCGGATAAAGCATGGAAGATACCGCGTAACCCTTTTGCTCCGCGCCTTTCGGGATAAGCTCCGGATAAATACTGGTGAAGGCCAACTCGTCTACCGATCCGAGACAGGCCAGAAGCAAAGACAGCGCGAGATACCCAATGTAGGAAAAGTCAAAAAACAAGAGCCATAGTCCCATGCCGAAAATCAAAAAGGAATTTGCAACATCTCCCATGACCAGAAAAGTCTTTCTCGGAAGTCGATCCATAATAGGCGCAATGACGATAGGAATAAACAGGAAGGGAAGAAGCCGTATTGCGAGAATCAGAGCGGATGCCAAAGTGCTCCCGGTTTCATCGAAAACCAGGAACGCCAGCGCAAAACCTCCTGCAATTCCCCCGATAGTCCCCATCGTAGACGCAAGAATCACCAAGCTGAAATTTCGATTCCAAAGTTTTGTCGTTTCCATAGTAAGCACCTCAGTAAATAGTATAATAATTCCGTGAGAACCACGAAAAACGAATGCCCAGCGTTTTTCGCTTAGTAACCCCTGCGAGGCGAGGTTAGCGAGAGCGTGCCCCTGTTTCGAAGTTATTTTGTATTGAAAAGCCAAAATAATAGACTT
>CALHIC010000115.1 GCA_938030845.1 uncultured Oribacterium sp.
ATTTGGTGCTCGTTTGAATGCTTTCTTTGCTAATTTCCGGACTGTCGACGAAGACTTTTTTGAAGATTTGGAAGAGCTTTTGATTCCGGAGAAATATATCGGGCGTTGCAAGGAGCAGGTGGAGGATTTTATTGCTACGGATATCGCTCCCTTGCTGGAAAAGAATAAAGAGCTTTTGAATCTTTCGGTAGAAATCAAGCTTTAAGAATTAAAACAAGCATCTTGTGCGATATTTTTAAATTTTGTATACTGAGGAAGGAAAAGATATGAAGAGAGGAATAGCCATTTTCACTTTAATACTTTTTTGTCTTGCCCTGATAGCCTTATTGTTTCTGGCATTCACCGGGGGAAAGAAGGAGTATATGCTGGCCTTATTGTTCTGTGTCATGATTCTTCCCAGTCTTTTTTATGTGTATCAGTGGATCACAAGATTGATTAAAAAAGACTAGTTTTTTGATACTAGCTTTTTGATACTAGCTGTTTAGGGTGCAATCGCACTGCATTATACAATTCAAATGTAAGAAAGGGGAACAAGTATGGTTCAAGCAATTGTCGGTGCAAACTGGGGAGATGAAGGAAAGGGGAAGATTACAGACTATTTGGCGGAATCTGCGGACATCGTAGTTCGTTTTCAGGGAGGAGCCAATGCGGGACATACCATCATCAATCCTTATGGTCGTTTTTCTTTGCACCTTCTTCCCAGCGGAGTGTTTAACCCCAATGTAACCTGCGTTTTAGGAAATGGCGTTGCCGTGGATATCGGAAAATTCCTGGCAGAGCTGAAGTCTTTGGAAGAGGCAGGAGTTCCTAAGCCCAAGATTTACATTTCCGACCGTGCCCAGGTAATGCTTCCCCACCATGTGTTACAAGATACTTATGAGGAGGAGCGTTTAGGAAAGAAGAGCTTCGGTTCCACTAAGTCCGGCATTGCTCCATTTTTCTCCGATAAATATGCCAAGATCGGCTTACAGTTTAACGAGCTTTACTTTGATGATATTTTAGAGGAACGTCTGAAGAAGATTTTGGAAATCAAAAATGCTATGTTTATCAATCTCTATGGCAAGGAGCCTCTGGATTTCAATACGGTATTAGCAGAGCTTAAGAAGCAAAGAGAAGAGATTAAGCCGTTTTTAAAGGATACTTCCTTATTCCTGAGAACCGCTATTAAAGAGGGAAAGAAGATTTTACTGGAGGGACAGCTGGGAACTATGAAGGATCCGGACCACGGTATTTACCCCATGGTTACCTCCAGTCATACCTTAGCTTCCTACGGTGCTGTGGGAACAGGAATTCCGCCCTATGCCATTACCGATGTGGTTTGTGTCACCAAGGCCTATTCCTCTGCGGTGGGAGCAGGTGAGTTTGTCAGCGAGCTCTTCGGAGAAGCGGCAGAGGAGCTTCGTAAGAGAGGCGGAGATAAGGGAGAGTACGGAGCAACCACGGGACGTCCCAGACGTGTGGGCTGGTATGATGCGGTGGCTTCCCGCTATGGCTGTGCTTTACAGGGAGCAACACAGGTGGCTTTGACCGTTTTGGATCCCCTGGGCTATCTGGATGAGATTCCTGTTTGTACCGGCTATGAAATTGACGGAGAAGTGATTCGTGATTTTCCGGTAACCCCTTTATTAAGAAAAGCTAAGCCGGTATATACCGTAATGAAGGGCTGGAAGCAGGATATCCGCGGAATCCGTAAGTATGAGGATCTCCCTAAGGAGTGTAGAGACTATATCGACTTTATTGAGAAGGAGTTGGAGGTTCCCATTACCATGGTGTCCAATGGCCCGAAGAGAGAAGAAATTTTACTGAGAACACCTAAGATTTAGGAAAAAACTGACGAAAGCCAGGAAACAGCAGATTGGAATAGACAGGAGGAAGAATGGCCCGTTGCCCGAATTGTGCAGGAGAATTACTTTTTGATATTAAAACCCAAAGCCTGAAATGTCAACAATGCGACTCCGTTTTTAATCCCTACGATAAGGATAAGACCGTTGAAGGAGTGGTACAGGAGTACTACGATACCCAGGTATTTACCTGCCCTCAATGTGGGGCGGAGATAGAAAGTACGGATTTCTCCGGTACGGGTTTTTGTGCCTACTGCGGTTCCTCCGTGGTTTTTACCAGTCGAATGAGGCAGGCGGAGATGCCGCAGAAAATCATTCCCTTCCAGCTTACCAAGGAGGATTGTAAAAAGCGTTATCAGGACAAGGTTCGTTCCGCCATCTATCATGATAAAGAGCTGGAAAATCCGGAGTATCTGGAAAGGTTTGTGGGCTATTACCTTCCCTACTGGCTTTATAGCTTTGAGGTGGATGAACCCTTGGCATTGGAGGGACTAAAGGAATATCGAAGCGGAAGCTATCAATATCAGGAGCGATATGCCCTATCCGGACAGCTCCAGGGAAAGTTTAACAACATCCCCTATGATGCCTCCACCCGCTTTGATGATACGATTGCCGGCTGTATTGCCCCTTTTACCGAGAAGAATTTAAAGGAATTCAGTCCGAACTTCCTTTTAGGATTTTACAGTGATGTGGCGGATGCGGATGCCAAGCAATATGAGCCCAAAGCCCTTCATATGGTGGAACAACAACTATGGTCCTCGGTAATGGGAAGGCAGGGCTTTCAGGAAAGCGACATGCAGTTAAACAATGAAAGCATTCGCTCCTTGACGAAAATCGGTGCCAAATCCGTAACTGTGGAGCGGGGTATGTTTCCGGTTTGGTTTTTGAGCTATAAAAAGGACAATCGAATCGCCTATGCGGTGGTAAATGGAGAGACCGGTAAGGTTTACTGTGATATTCCCATTAGCGAAAGCCGTTTTCATAACGCATCTATGATGATTGCCATTCCCATATTCCTGATTTTGAATTTATTTTTTCAAATCAAGGCGGAGAATCTTCCCTGGTACACCATGGCTTTGTCCACCCTCTTGATTGTTCTGGCCCAGGGACAGATTTCAAAAATTAAAAAGAGAGAAGACAGTCTTACGGGAAACAAAAATAAGTCCAAGGAAGAGAAGGCGAAGCTTCTTCGGCATAATGGAACAGGATATGCTCTTATTTCCGTTTTCTTTTCCTTAGGCATTATGCTTTGGCATCCGGTACAGGATGAATATTATTATCTGGCCAGTGCGGTAAGCGGGATTATGTCGATTCTTTCCCTGCGTTTAATGATAAAGAAGTTCAATATTTTATCCACCCGTTCCATACCGGAATTTTTTGACAAAAAGGGGGTGAAGTGATGAATAGAAGATTCCTGAAAAAATATGCTGTTGTTTTTCTATTTTTCAGTTTTTTGATGACACTTTCTTTTCAGAGCTTTGCCTTAAGCAGCGATGAGCTCTTGCTAGCTTCCGTTTATACGAATAGCAGTTCCGGCTACAAGGCCTATCTTTTGGATGACAGTGACTTACTTAGTTCTTCCGAAGAGACGCAGGTTAAGGAGGCGATGATCCCATTAACAAAATACGGGAATATTGCCTTTGTTTCCGGAGAGGGCGGCTACTCCGCGACCTTCACTGCCAAGGATTTGTTGGAAGATTCCTTTCCCAACGGTAGCGCAAGCCTCTTATTGATTGATATGTATAATAGGGAAATCAGAATTCAAAGTTCGGGAAGCTTATACAAAACCATCAATAATCATGTGGCGGACAGCATTACGGATAATATATATCGTTATGCCTCCAATGGGGATTTCGGAAAAACTGCCACTATGGCCTTCCGGCAGATGAACGCCAAGATGGAGGGACGATTTGTGGAGACGCCGATGCGTTGGATCAGCAATTTATTTCTTGCTGCCGCTTTGGCCTTACTTCTTAATTTCCTCTGGCTGATTACAGGAAAGAGAAATGAAACGGCTGCGGCAGGGGCTATCCTGGCGGCTATGGCTCCGGACTTTATCATTGCTCAGCGCCGAAAGGATTTAATCTCACAAAATAAGCTCTATGTTCCCAGATCTTCCGGAAGCTCCGGAGGCAGTAGAGGTGGCGGCGGCTTCAGCGGTGGAGGTTTCAGCGGTGGAGGAGGTCATTCCTCCGGCGGTGGAGGACATCGTTTTTAGAAGGATAAGAATAAGGCTTTTCCTTTGATTTTCTACAAAAATTCCGATTTTTTCGCCGGATTTTCCGGAAGGAAAGCTTGCATGTTTATTTGTTTTATATTAGAATTGTTCCCGAGTTATGGGCAAGTGCCTTAGAAGAAGGGGGAGTTTTTCCCAAAGAAAAGTGATTTAGGAGGATTTATGGTTTCTGCAGGTGATTTCAGAAATGGTGTTACAATTGAGATGGATGGACAGGTAGTACAGATCGTGGAGTTCCAGCACGTTAAGCCCGGTAAGGGAGCTGCCTTCGTTCGTACCAAGTTAAGAAATGTTATTAACGGTGGTGTAACCGATAAGACCTTCCGTCCCACAGAGAAGTTCCCTGCAGCACGTATCGACCGTGTAGATATGCAGTATCTCTATGACGACGGAGAGATGTACAACTTCATGAACAATGAGACCTTTGAGCAGATTGCTTTGTCTCATGAGCAGATTGCAGATTCCATGAAGTTCGTTAAGGAGAACGAAACCGTTAAGGTAGTATCTTATCAGGGAAATGTATTCTCTGTAGAGCCTCCTTTGAAGGTGACCTTAGAGGTTACTCATACAGAGCCGGGAATTAAGGGTAATACCACCACCGGTGCAACCAAGCCGGCTACTGTAGAGACAGGCGTTGAAGTACAGGTTCCTCTGTTTGTAAATATTGGAGATAAGATTATTATTTCTACTCAGACAGGAGACTACGAGTCTAGAGCATAAGCATCGGGAAGAAAGTTTCTCCCGTAAGAAAATGAAGACTAAGGCTTCCTAAAGGGAAGCCTTTTTTTGTAGAAAGGATAGCTATGCAAGCTTTAAAAGCAATACTACAGGAAGCTATGGAATCCGCCTTTGTGGAGGCAGGCTACGACAAGGACTTGGGAAAGGTAAGTGTTTCCAACCGTCCTGACCTTTGCGACTACCAAAGCAATGGTGCTTTGATGGGAGCAAAAAAATATCAGGAGAATCCCATTGCCTTGGCGGAGAAGGTAAAGGGCTTTTTGGAAAAGAAAAGCTATAAGAATACTCCTTTATTTTCCTCCGTGGAAGCGGTGAAGCCGGGATTTTTAAATGTAAAGCTTTCTCCGGAATTCCTGGGGGCTTATCTACAGGGAATGCAGACGGAAGAGAAAAACGGTCTTTTTGAGAAGGAAGGCCGAAAGATATTATTGGACTATGGCGGAGCCAATGTGGCAAAGCCTCTTCATGTAGGACATCTTCGTTCTGCCGTAATCGGAGAAGCCCTGAAAAGAATGGGACAAAGACTTGGCAATGATGTGGTGGGAGATGTGCACCTTGGAGACTGGGGTCTGCAAATGGGTCTGATCATCACGGAATTAGAGGACAGGGGAGAGCTGGAAAAGCCCTTTACGATTTCCGAGCTGGAAGAGATTTACCCCTTTGCTTCCAAGAAAGCCAAGGAAAAGGATGAAGCCGGAAATCTGCTTAATGAGGAATATGCTAACCGTGCCAAGGAAAATACCTTAAAGCTACAGCAGGGAGATCCTGTATTTCATAAGGTTTGGGAAAGAATTATGGAAGTTTCCGTTGCGGATTTAAAGAAGAACTATGAAGCTCTGGATGTGCACTTTGATCTGTGGAAGGGGGAGTCAGATGCGGACCCCTATATTCCAAAGCTGATTTCTTTACTGGAAGAGAAGAAATTAGCCTATCGTTCTCAGGGAGCATTAGTGGTGGATATTACGGAGGAGGGGGACAGTAAGGAATATCCTCCCTGTATGATTCAGAAATCCGACGGAGCAAGCCTATATGCCACCTCTGATCTGGGAACCATTATGGATAGAGAAGAGCATTATCCGAAGGACTGGTATCTTCATATTGCGGATAGCCGGCAGGCGCTCCACTATACCCAATTTTTCCGTGTGGCAAGACGGGCGGAGCTTCTTCCAAAAGAAACAGAGTTAAGCTATATCGGCTTTGGTACTATGAACGGAAAGGACGGAAAGCCCTTCAAAACCAGAGAAGGCGGTGTCTTGAGACTGGAGCATTTGATTTCCGAAACCAAAGACACGGTATTAAAGCGCATGGAAGAAGCCAAGGATAATGGATTAAGTCAAGCAGAAAAAGAGGAAACAGCAGGCATTGTTGCCCTGGCAGCCTTAAAGTACGGTGACCTTTCCAACCAGGCCACCAAGGATTATATATTCGACCTGGAAAAGTTTACGGCATTTGAAGGAAATACCGGTCCCTATATTCTTTACACCATCGTACGAATCTCCTCCATTTTACGAAAGTATGCGGAGAATAAGGGAGAAAGCTGGAAAGACAGCTTTAGCTGGATTTCGGAAAATGCAAAGAATTATCCTATAGGAAATTCCGGGGATGAAAATGTAATGGCACTTGCAAAAATTCTGGCAGCCTTCCAGGATGAGATGCGGGATGCATGGAGAGAATGTGCTCCCCATAAGATTTGTACCTATATCTATACTCTTTCCAACCAGTTCAATTCTTTCTACCACAATGTAAAGATTCTTGGAGAAGAGAATAAGGAGAAGCAGAAGAACTATATTGCTCACCTTGCCCTGACCTGGAGAATCCTGACCGATGCGATCCATGTACTTGGATTCTCTGCTCCGGAGAAGATGTAAGATGAAGTATTTTGTTATGAGCGACTTACACGGCTCGGCTTATTATACAAAGAAGCTTTTGGATATCTACAAGGCGGGAGAGTATGAAAAGCTTCTCTTCCTTGGAGATCTC
>CALHIC010000116.1 GCA_938030845.1 uncultured Oribacterium sp.
GTTATGAAATCAACTAATACCGTATTTACAATCTCTTTTTATTCCTCTTCCCAGTTGGTGTAGACATTCTGCACATCATCGGATGCGTCCAAAAGGTCCAGAGTCTTTCTTAAGTTCTTTACCGCTTCTTCGTCGGTTACGGAAACGGTATTTCCCGGAATCATAACCACGTCGGCTTCCGCCATAGGCAGGTTCTCCTGCTCCAGCTTTTCTCGTACAGAGGAAAACTCGGTGGGGTCAGTGAGAATCTCATAGTAATCATCTCTTTCCAGTAAATCCTCGGCACCGGCCATAATCGCCATATCCATCAAGGCTTCCGCATCGTGGCCTAAGTCTTCCATTTCTTCCTTATCCAGAATAATCTGTCCCTTTTCCTCAAAAAGGAAGGATACGGAGCCCTGGCTTCCCAGACTTCCCTTTCCCTTTGTGAAGGCGGAACGAACATCCGCTGCGGAACGATTCTTATTGTCGGTCAATACCTTAACGATAATGGCTACACCGTTTACCCCGTAGCCCTCGTACTGCAGCTCTTCAAAGTTCACCGTATCCAAAGCACCTGCTGCACGCTTAATACCGTTCTGAATGGTATCGTTGGGCATATTGTTAGCCTTTGCCTTGGCAATAACGTCCTTTAACTTGGAGTTGCTGGCAGGATCTGCTCCTCCCTGCTTTACGGCTAAGGCAATCTCATGACCGATAATGGTAAAAATCTTTCCCTTTGCGGCATCATTTTTCTCTTTCTTTGCTTTAATGTTTGAGTATTTTGAATGTCCTGACATGCTTATCTCCTACTTTCTATAATATTTTTCTATATTAGCCAGTCTTCTCTTTCTATGCAAGTTTTTTTCCAAAAAACAAGTCGTTCCACAAAGCGAGCCACTCCCTTGCCTCGGGGTCTCTGAATTTTTTAGAACATTTTGTTCCGGTTATGACTCTATCCGAATAGTAGCTTAATAGGCTTATTCCCGGATTTAGCCTTCTTCCTCCTGATACTCCTCGATATGTAAGGAAGATAAGGGATCATAGGTTCCCACCCATTTTCCCTTCATTTTGTAAACTCTCGGCACTCGATTTCCCAGGTTGCAGAGGAATTCATAGGAAAAAACGCCCCATTCCTCCCAATCATAAAGGGAAATCTCTTCCTCTCCCTCCTGTCCAAGAAGAGTGACTTCCTGAAAGATTTCCGCCTCTGTATGACTCACATCAACCATAAACTGATCCATACAAACTCTGCCAAGAATGGGACAAGGCTTTCCTCCTACTAAAACCTTTGCTTTGTTGGAAAGGACTCTCGGATAACCGTCTCCATATCCCACCGGAACGGTAGCCACCCGCATAGCTTCCTTTGCGATAAAGCTTGCACCGTAGGAAATGGCTTCTCCCGCCGGAACCTCCTTAATATGACTGATTTTCGCCTTCCAGGATAGGGCCTGTTTCAAGGGTAGCTTTCTTTGCATGTCCTTGGAGGGATAAAGACCATACATCGCAATGCCGTCCCGCACCATATCGTACTGCACTCCCCGTCCCTCTAAAATCCCGGCGGAGTTGGAAAGGTGACAGAGGGGAAGCTTGATTCCTCTCTCCTCTAAAGCTTTAAGATAGTCTGCAAAACGCCTTTCCTGCATCTCCGTATAAGACTTATCCCTTTCGTCACAGCAGGCAAAATGAGAAAAAATACCCCGGATTTCAATTCCGTTCAGGGAGAAAA
>CALHIC010000117.1 GCA_938030845.1 uncultured Oribacterium sp.
GATAAAGCTGCAAATGCCCATTAGGGGTGAAGGTTTTTTAAAACGAATGCCAAGACAGCCTGCCAAAGAATGCTTGATTCCCTCCCGGATTTCTTTCACAAAGCCCTTGGGAAGGATAGAATCACAGTGCAGGAAGAAAAGAATATCTCCGGTGCTTTCCTCCGCTCCAAGATTCATCTGCAGGGCTCTTCCTTTCTTACTCCGAATCACCCTATACTCTCCGGAAAAATGATTTTCTCCTCCGTCCACGAACAAAATCTCCAATTCCTTTTTATAAGGGCGAAGCTGCTTTTCCATCCTCCGAACCAGCCTTCCCTCCTTGTAGCAGGGGATAATGAGGGAGATTTTCGCATTTTCCGCCAAAGCCTCTCCGAAGGAGGATTGGCGAAGCCCCTTATCATAGGGAAGCATGCTTCTATAGGCATTCAGGTCTGCTCCCTCATCCACATCCCTCTTTTTTTCCAAAAGGCTTAGGGGAATGGAAGACTTCTTCAGGATTTTCCGGGTATAGGAAAAGGGGTTTTCCTTTTGGACAGGTCTTATAGCTCTGCCCTCAGGCATAGACCGACCATTCCGAAGGGTGGAAGCAGCCAGTATAGTTCTATTTTCCTGTACCGCCTGATAAGAAAAACAGGCATGAAGCAGCTCCGGCTCTATTCTTCTTTGTAAGCCAATCCCGTAATAACCTTCATCAAGACTGACTCCTAAGACCTGCCTTCCCTTTCTTCCCAGAGCGAATACTCGATAAAAATGCGCTTCCTCCATAAAGGGAATGTCCGCTCCCACCAGATAGGAAAACTGACTGCCCTTGTAAAAGCTATAGCGAAAGGCATTTTCCATCTTATCGAAAATGTCCTTTCCTTCCTGTCTTTGGAAAGTCGCCTTGGGAAATAGGGTTTTCAGGCAGTTCAAGGCTGTTTCCCACTGCTCCGCGGCAATGCCCTTGGGCACATCATAAAACAGCAGAAGAGAAACCCTCTTTTCCTTTCTTTCCAGCTTCTTCCATAGTGCAGAAAAGTCCTTAAGAATAGCCCAATGAATTTGCAGGGCTCCTTCCTCTCCGATATGAGGAACCAGCCTGGTTTTGGTCTTCCCTAAGATTGGGAGTCTTGTAAAGAGAATAAGGCTTTGACTTGTTTTTCCGCTTTGGCTTAGAATCCGACTTAGCCTCTTAGGCTTATTATTTCCCTTGGCAGCTTCCATTTCCCCTCCTCTTAATAAAACTTATGCTTAAAACGATTCCAGAAGGAATGGCTGTAGTCCGCCTTTTCTCCTGTCTCTAAGATCAATGGCAGGAAATGCTCTGCTTCCGAATTTCCCTCCTT
>CALHIC010000118.1 GCA_938030845.1 uncultured Oribacterium sp.
AATTGACCGTTTTCTTTTGCACCTGGAGGCAAGAGAAATTCCCTGTATGCTTTTCTTTAATAAGAGAGATTTGCTATCGGAATGTGAAGCGGATTATCGGGAGAAAATGCAGAGTATCTATGAAAAAGCAGGCATTCCCGTTTATTTTTTCCAAAGTAATACGAAAGAAGACCGGGAGGAAATCCTCAAGCTTTTAAAGGGAAAAACCACTGTTTTTTCCGGACCCTCCGGTGTGGGAAAGTCCAGTATGATTAATCTACTGTTGGAAGACAGGAGGATGGAGACAGGAAGTCTTTCCGAAAAAATCAAAAGAGGAAAGAATACCACAAGACATGCGGAATTTTTCTCTCTGGGAAAAGACAGCTATGTCTTGGATACTCCCGGTTTCACCTCTTTATTTCCACCGGATATCTCTCCCGAGAATCTGCGGTATTTCTATCCGGAGTTTGAAGAGTATCGGCAGTCCTGCCGCTATAATACCTGCTACCATTTGGGAGAGAAGAAGCAGGATTGCGGAGTAAAGCAGGCGGTGGAAAAGGGAGAGATTGCCCCGGAGCGTTACGAAAGTTACAAGAGCTTATATCAGGAGATTGTACAGGAAAGAAAGAATTATTAAGGAGGTTTCCGTGAAAAATCGATTATCCCCGTCTATATTGGCGGCAGACTTTTCCACTTTACAGGAGGATGTGGCTTTAGCTGAGGCTGCAGGTGCGAAAAGCTTTCATTTTGACATTATGGACGGGCATTTTGTGCCCAATATTTCCTATGGAGCTGGAATTGTTTCCGCCTTACGGAATAAGTCCAAAGCCTTTTTTGATGTGCATCTGATGGTGGAGGAGCCGGACTTTTTCTTTGCCGATTACAAAAAGGCGGGAGCAGACAGAGTTTCTGTTCATGTGGAGGCGGTAAAACATTTGGATCGTTCTTTGCAGGCAATACGAGAGCTTGGTATGGAAGGAGGCGTTGCTTTGAATCCTGCCACATCCCTGTCCACAATAGAAGAAATTCTTCCCATTTGTTCCTATATTTTGATTATGTCTGTAAATCCGGGCTTTGGAGGGCAGAGCTTTATCCCTTATACCTTGGAGAAGATTAAAAGGCTTCGGAAAATGGCAGAAGAGAGAGCCCTTCCCTTGGAAATCGGTGTAGACGGGGGAGTAAAATTGGACAATATTTC